>CAMOUB010000001.1 GCA_946626345.1 uncultured Caryophanales bacterium
GATTTTTGGGGTTATGAGTACTAAAATACACTTTAAATAGAATTTCCTAATAAATTAAAAATGCTGACATTTTATGTCAGCACTTAATTTGTTTTATTTCTTAAATTCATTTACTTGATTTAATTCAAATTCTTGATCATTTAATCCATCGAATTTTACATTTTTTATAGTAACCTCATCAACATATGAGAATATTAATCCTTTACCCTTCATTGGAGATAAGAAATCCATCATTGCAGGAATTCCTTCCTTTGGATTTTTTGAATAATGGAAATTAACATTTTCAATATTAATTGACTTAATTGGTTGTTCAGGCAATCCATAGAATGTTCCTGCAGCAACATTAACATTTTTACAATCAATGTTTTTAAATTCGAATCTTCCTAAATATGGAGTTCTTTCATCTACAGGAAGCTTCTCTTTAGTATAAACATATTCTGTGTGTCCATCAGGATCACAGAAATAGAACATGTTAATTACAAGTGGAGTTAATACATCATCCATTTGAATGTTTTCAAATACAATTCCATCGATAATTGCATCTTTTCCACGACCACGTCTTGTTTTAATTCTTAATCCTCTATCTGTTTGATTAAATAAACATTTTGATACAGTAATATTTTTTATACCGCCTGACATTTCAGAACCTAATACAATTGCACCATGACCAAAATTCATTGAGCAATTTCTGATATTAAAGAATTCTGATGGCTTTTTATATTTTCTTCCCATATAAATCTTACCAGATTTAATAGCAATACAATCATCACCTACTGAGAAATTAACACCGATTATATCAACATTCTTGCATGATTCTGGGTCACATCCATCAGTATTAGGTGAATTCTTTGGATTAATTAGTTTTAAATCTAAGAACTTTAAATTTTCAGAGAAATATGGATGTAAATTCCATGATGGAGTATTACATACAGTTAAACCTTGTAATGTAATATTATTACAATGATTTAAGAATACACCTCTAGGTCTCCAGGCAATTCTTTTAGTTCTTACATCTACCCACCAATCAGCATTAGATGCATTACCATCAATAATACCTTCACCAATAATATTAACGTTAGAAACATTAATACCTGTGATAATACTTGCAAAACAATCAAGAGGATTTCCTTCCCATGATCCTAAATTATATTCATCTAATTCATCAGATGTAAAAGTTACACCTGGTAATATTGGATAATGTAATCTATCAATATCTCCAATTAATTTAGCATCTTTTGCAAGTTCAATAGTAATGTTACTTCTTAAAAATATTGGTCCAGTATAATATTCGCCCTTTGGAAAATATACTCTACCTCCATCAGGACATGCCATAATAGCGCCTTGAATGAAATTAGTATCTAAAGATTTACCATCACCTTTAGCACCGAATCTTTTAACATTTAAAGTAACTGATTCTTTTTCAGTCACAAATTCTAAAGAAGCTTTTGAATTAGAATCAAATACTTCTAAATTATACTTTGTATCTTGTTCAAGATTAAAAACAGAAAATACATTAGTTTTAATATTTTCATATATTAATTTTCCATCTAAAGATACAGAGTATTCATTAGTAGTATAAATATCATTATTATCTAACTCAACAGTTATACTTCTAGCAGTTTTATAAATAATATTAAATTTCATTTTGTTCACCTGCCGTAAAATCTATTTTAATTTCAGCGTTAAGTTGCTTGTTATATTTACTTCTTTGATAGATTCTAATTATTAAACCTTTAATTATTAATACAATACCATCTATAAATAAATATATAAATCCTACAGTAAAAGGTTCAATACCAATACCACCTGTTGTGCCAAATGGGTCAAATACTAAACCATGTGGACTCAAAACATCAACAATAATAATACAAATTAGAATGCTAATTGCAAGATTATATACTAATGCAACAAAGAATGATTTTAAACCTTTGAAGTTAATTAAATTATATCTATAAGTATTATCTCTTCTATTATACATAAGTCTAGTCATAGGTCTCAATACATAATTCATTAATATAGCTAAGAATAAACCTAACATAACTACTAATTGAATTGAAACTCTAGCTGCACCTTCAAGTGTATCATCATAAACTTTCATACCAAGTTCTGCGACACCAAATAATAGAAAAGAGGCAGCCGCAGCTGCCCAATACTTAAGTAAAAGAAGTTTTAGCCATGACGGTACTTTTGATAATTTATCAACTTCATATGGATTAATATCCATATTTTCATCTTTTACTTTTTTCTTCATTATTATCTATCTACCTTTTCGTATGTTCTATCGTAGTTGATAAATGCTAGGATTAAACCAGCAAGTGAGAATACCATAGATCCAATAATAACAGACATTGATACAATACAATCGTTATCAAACATTGTAGTAAATACTGTATTTTTGAAACCATGCTTTAATGCATTTTCAGTTGCGAAAATTGAATATAAGAATAATCCACCAGCAATTAGAATTACAGATGTACAAATTAATGCTTTTATAACAGAACCGAAATTCTTTTTCTTATTTAATTCTAATGATACAAATACAGATAAGAATCCGATTAATGTTAATACGAATAGAGCAGGACCAGAGAAGTCAAATGGTAATACATCTATCTTTTCTGTACGTCTTGAAGTATAGTTTCCACCACCATTATCATATAATCTAGTAGTTACTTCTTTACCATTAATAGTAAATACTGCATTTCCATCTAAAGCAATAGTTAATTTTAAAGATTCAAGATTTCCATCACCTTTATATTCAGAACCATTTACTTTAACTAATGTATAATCACCAGCAACTTTAACAAATTTTAAAGAACCAGTTTCATAATCGATATCTTTAAAGCTTGAACCATGTTCTGCAACTGTAACAGCAGCAGGTTCACTTAACTTAGATGCATAGAAATCTGAATTAGCTTTTGGAGTTGCTTTTAAAACAAATTTATAGTCACCCTCATCTAATACAGAAATATGTACTGTAGCAGTACCTTCATCACCAATAAAAATACCAATGTTCTTTGCTGTAGATACTTCATAATCTATTCCATCAACAGTCTTATAAACGAAAAGACTATATGACTCAGTATTTTCAGCTAAATCTGCAGCATTAGTTACAGTTAAAGCAAAGTTATCAGCATCACCAGCTATTGTAGCAACTGAAATTTGTGGTGTAGCTAATTGATTAGCTTCATCTTTTTCAGCATAGCCATCAATAGCATATTCATTTTGATTTACACCAGAATCAGCTGTAATAAGATCTTTAGTTAATTCAAGATTTGTATAATCTGTACCATTATAACTATATTTTGCTAAAGTAAATACATAATCATTAGTAACATCTGAAGTATCTCCGTTTAAAACTGCCTTAAAATCTACGTTAGATCCTTCAACAACTTTAGAATAAGATGATACAACATGTCTTAATGTTGGAACATGAGCAAACATGAAGAAACCTAATAATAAACCAGGTAGTGCAAATAAAATTGCAGCTAACTTCATATTATTATATTTAAAAGAATTAAAGAAATCAATAAATACAAATTTCCAATATCTTCCAAAAGTCTTTAAACCTTTTAAAAACTTTTTACCAATGCTTTCCTTTTGAGGTACTTCCTCATAACGATTTTGATCATTCATTATCAGATACCTCCTATCTTATTCTCTTAGTAGTCTCAATATCAAAGAAATGTACCTTTTCCATATCAAAACAAGCTTTTATTTCTTTATCTACAATATTATTTCTTTGGTAAACTTTTGAAATAATAGGTTGTTCACCGAATAAACCATAAATTAAAGTATAAGCACCTAAGAACTCAGTATAATCTACTTGAATAGTAAATGATGAATCTGCAAATTTTTGTAAAGATGCATCGTCAATGTAAACATATTCAGCTCTTACAGCAAACTTAACTTGCTTACCAGCATAATTACCTAGAATTTCATGTTGATGTGGAGTTAATTTTAGTTTTAATCCTGATTCATGAACAAAATATTCTAAGTTTTCATCAATATAACCATCAGCAAAATTCATTGGAGGAGTACCGATGAAACCAGCAACGAATAGATTTTCTGGGTTATCAAACATTTCTTTTGGAGTAGCTATTTGTTGAACATAACCATCTTTCATGATTACGATTCTTGTAGCTAATGTTAATGCTTCAATTTGGTCATGTGTTACATATACGAATGTAGCATTTAATCTTTCATGTAATTGCATTAATTCTTTTCTCATTGAACCACGTAACTTAGCATCAAGATTTGATAAAGGTTCATCAAGTAGGAATACAACTGGGTCACGAACGATTGCACGACCAACTGCAACTCTTTGACGTTGACCACCAGATAATTGTTTTGGTTTTCTATTTAAGTATGGAACTAAACCTAAAACTTCTGCAGCTTTCATAACTCTAGCATGAATTTCTACTGGATCAACTTTTCTAATAGTTAATGAGAAAGCCATGTTATGATAAACTGTCATATGGGCATATAAGGCATAATTTTGGAATACCATTGCGATATCTCTATCTTTTGGAGCAACGTTATTACATTTCTTACCATTGATAATTAAATCACCTGATGAAATATCTTCAAGACCTGCAATCATTCTTAATGTTGTAGATTTACCACAACCAGAAGGACCAGCTAAAACGATAAACTCACCCTTTGCGATATCAATATTGAAATCATATACGGCATGGAATCCATTAGGATATACCTTATTTATGTTTTTTAAAATTACATCACCAGCCATAAATTATTTACCTCCTACTTTCTTTTGATTAATACTATTTAAATAAGTAGTTAATTTCTTTGATCTTACCACACCAATGTATCCAGCAAAAATAAATAATGCTGCTGCAGCTACTAAACAAACGATAGCAATTATACCTCTAAAAGTACCACTTTGAGGTAAGTATACTAATTGGTCAGTATTTTTTGAATAAATAGTTGCACCTAAATATGGATATGGTTTAGTATCTGTTGGCTTACCTGCAGACACCCACTTATTATATTCAAGAATTAATTGTAAAGGAATCCAGAAAATTCTAGCACCACAAACAGCTCCAATAACTATTAAAGCTATAGATCCTTGTAATGAATATGATTTAGCTTTTTCAATAGATAAGAATCCAGATAATAGAATTACAATATTAAGCATAATCGCAATAAAGGTATTGAAATTTGTAGGATTAAATCCATTTAGGCAAAAGAAACCTGCCAAAATAGATAAAGCTAAACCACCAAAACCTAATTTATAAGATAAAGAATTAGTCCTATATCTCATCATCTCGACTTTGTTTTTACCAAATTCAAGATCTGACATTTTATTAAGATCATTCTTATTTTCAACGTTATTCATCATGCTCTATCACCAGCCATTTCTGCTCTTTGTAAAACTTCTTTTCTTTCTTGAGCTGTAGCATTATATTTAAGAACTGCATAAATAATTAAGAATACATTATATGCAATTACTAAAGCAAATAAAGCAACATATATGATAAGAGTTAGATTATTAATATTAAATTTAGAGATTGCAGCTTGGAAATTTCTATAACCAACCTCATCATTATTAATCATTTGAGCTAATGAAGTATTAGCTTTATTACCATATACACTTATATAATTATAAAATGCATTATTAAATGGATCGCTAATATTAGACATAAAAGATACAGCTTGTATTATTAATACTAAACCGTAAACAATATTAACAAATGGTAAAAGAATACCACCAATTAAGTTAGCTTTATAATAGATTCTTCTATTATGATTAGATAAAATTAATAAACATGCAAATACTATGGCAATTGTAAGACCAAACCATAAAATTTCTGTATTATAAGTATCTAATGATTTTCTAAAATTATAAAGATTCATAAATATATCATCATTAAATGAATATACAGTTTTTGGTAAGTAAGGATTTGATGTATCAATAGTTTTTGTTAAATGAACAAAATTTGTTCCATCAGATTCAAACAATGTTTGGAAAACTGAATTTCCATCAATTAAAGCTTGTGTTTTAGCATATGGCTTATATACACCATTTGCTATTTGATCAACTACATTGAAGATTTCTTTTTGGTCAGCACCATTAAGTAATGACTCCTTTACGAAAACTGGTTGATTATCAATTTCATCATAGTTGATTCTTACATATTTATACTGTGTCATGAAAAAAATTGCAGATACAACAACAACGACAGCAATAATTCCTAGAATAAAATATATCCATTTTGAATTATTTAATAAAAATTTTTTCATTGTAACCTCCTATTAGGAATTATACAATGGTTTTGGTTAGGCAGGTGCCTAACCAATTCCATTAATTATATTTTATTGTTTTGTGAATGCTTCTGGAGCAATCATACTGAATTCACCAGAAGTGAATGTAGCACCTATATTATATAAGTAGCTTGTATTCTTAATTTCTCTTTGTGCTTTAACGTCAGCATATGTATAAGTTGTCTTATCACCAGTTTGACCAGTTAAAACATCACCTGTATAATCAGAACCATTAACAACGATAGCAACCCAACCAACTGTACCACCAGTAGTTAATTTACCTTCTTGACCCCAGAAGTTTGTAACACCAATATACTTGTTAGAAACAGTTTGATCTTCAGTAGTAAATGCAGCCATTGGCATAGATGATTTCCATGTCCACTCTTGTGGAACAGCAGATGCAATTGAGAAGTTTTGTACTTCAACAGCACATGCACGAGTTAAATTAGTATAACTTTCTTTTGTATAATAGTTAGTTGCTTGATAATCAAGACCTGTAGGTCTATAGTGACCGATTGCCCATGTAGTTCCTAAGTATCCACGGCAATAATCCCAGAAGCCTTTTCCAGACTTAGAGAAATGCTCTAATACTGTTTGCTTAATAACTGGCATAGTTTCGCCTAATACTTTACCTTCATCCCAATATCCAGCTGGACCAAAGTTTTGAACTTCCCAACCTTCTTTTGTAAACATATAGTCTAGTAAAGCAATTGCAGAATCCTTATTATCAGATGTAATAGGAATTGCCCATGAAGTATCCTTAACTGAACGGTTTTCTTCATAGTAACGAGTTAATGTCTTACCTGTCTTATTAGTTAAAGCTTGATCCCAAGCATAAGACTCAGTAGGTACAAATGTTAATGGAGATAAAATAGATTGAACACCTTGAACTGATTGATCAGCGAATGAAATTCCAGAAGGTGAAGTTGATCTATCTGCAGGCTTAGTACCGATACCATCTTTATAATCATTTGCAGCAGATTGTGTTGCAGTATAATCATAAGTTACTAAACCATAAGTAGATTGATCTTTTTGATTCTTATAGAAATATCTCTTAACAGCATTTTCATTTTTACCAGTTGCTGAAGCCCAGAAGTTTGCTTCAATTAAACCTTCAGCATACATACCATGCATATAATCTAGCATATCATATGAAGCTTGAGCTGTATCGAAGTCATGGAATTTCTTATCAGAACCAATGAATAAGTGATCTTTTTCAGAACCACGTCCTTGAACACCGAATAATGTAGCACCAAAGTTAAGAAGTGATTCAATACGGTTATCTTGAGGTCCACGTGGGAATAGAGGTACTACTTCATCATATTTACCTTCTTCAGCTGAACCATATAATACATCTGGATTAGCTTTGAATACACGCATTAAAGCCATGAAATCATCAGAATTGTAGCATGCACCAATTGATGTGAAGATTGCTGATCTCTTACCACCTAATTTTTCAGTGATAATATCGCCATATGCAGCATCAATATAAGCCTTGAATTGTTCAATTAATTTTTTACCTGTTGCTGAACCATCAGTTGTATTTAATAATTTATTTTGTTGAGAAATAATATCTTCAGTTTGTTTAACCTTAACTTGAACTTTGTTTGTAGTTGCAGGATCAACGATATCGATTGTTGTTTCAGCATCTTTATAGTTCTTTCCATCAACAGCAACATATGATTGTAATTTAGCTTCACCCTTTAAACCTTTAGAAGTAGCAGGTGCTGCCTTACCAGCAACTAGATTACCTGTACCCTCAGGTAAATCCTTATCTAAAAGTTTTTCAATTTGTTCAGAATCTACAACAAGCATTCTTTCGATTGCTTGGTAACCATCCATATATGGTGTATAGAAAATCTTACCACCAGTTGTAATTTCAGTTGCAACGGCAGGATTGTCTTTTAAGAATTTTTCTAAGGCAGGCATGTTTCCTTTATCGATTTCAGCCTTTAAGTCAACTAATTGATCTGCTCTACCTAAATCATTTAGGTTAGCTGTAGAATTGAAATAAACATCGATTAAACCAGATCCTTCTTGTGTACCAATGTATGCACCATCTGCATTTTTAGAATTCTTGAATAAATCGTTATTTGCCTTGTTATCACCAGAAATAGCACAAGCTTGTTTAATTTCTGTTAAGCCTAAGTTCTTTGTGAAAGCTTTCCATGCAGGTAAAACTTCATTAGCTTGTAATTCTTCATTTGTAATTGGGTTTAATAAATCTTTGATCTTGTTATTAGCGTTATAAGTGATACCGAAGTTCTTATTATAAACGATCCAAGCATCAATTGTACCATTAACTTTATACTTAGCTTTTGCTTGATCATAAGAAATTGGATCCCAAACACAGAATGATTTACCAGCATCTGGAGTAACAGGTGTTGGATCTACATCACCAGTTGTTTGACCACCAGTACCGGAAGTTTTGTTTTCTTTTTTACCACATGAAGCTAATGCAACACCAGCTAATGCAGCAAACCCTAATAGGGCTAATTGTTTCTTTTTCATTTTTTTCTTTTTTCTCCTTTTTTCTCTTTTCTACTATTCCTTAACTCCACCAACAGTTACACCAGCTGCGAAATATTTTTGCAAGCTTGGATAAATAACTATAACTGGAATGATAGAACAAACTATGAATGCATATTGCATACTGTAAATAGAATAAGGTAACTCAACACCTTGGCTTGATGTTTCTACTAATGCAGCCATATTATTCTTAATGAATACTGTTAATAATACGTCTGTATCTTTTTCTAGTAACATTTGAGCCCAAATATATCCATTCCATCTTGCAACTGCATAGAACATAGCAACAGTAACGATTGATGCTTTTGACATTGGAATATAAATCTTTGATAAGATTTGGAATTCTGTAGCACCATCAATTGTTGCTGCTTCTTCAATTTCAGTTGGAACTGAACTGAAGTAGCTACGTAATAAGATGATATTAAATGCATTAAATCCTAATGCAATAATGAACATATATTTATTATCAACGTGGAAGAATCTGAAGTTTTGGTATGTAGGAATCATACCTGCATTGAACCACATTGTAAATACTAACATAAAGTTAAAGCCTTTACCGAATACTAATCTAGATTTTGATAATGCATATGCGCCTGTAATTGCAACTAGCATTGATACTAATGTACCATAACCAGTTACGAAAAATGTGTTACAATATGCAATCCAGAATTCTTTATTATTGAATACTTCGATATATACTCTACCATTAAATCCTACAGGCCATAAGAATACTTCACCTGCGTCTACTGCACCTTTAGAAGATAAAGATCCAGATAATACATACACGAATGGATATAAACAGCATATAGCGAATAATGTTAATAAAACATATGATAATACCTTAAAGATTATTTCGGTTCTATCTAGTCGTTTCACTTTTCCTGTACCTCCTAATTAGAATAATGATGTTGAAGATACACGTCTACTAACTGCGTTAGCACCAAGTACTAGAACCATCGCAATTAATGAGTTAAATAAGTCAGCAACAACACCCTCTTGAGTAATAATTTGAACTGAAGATAAACCTTCAAGTCTACCACTCATTCGGTATACTAATGTTGATAATACATCTCCTGTTTCCCATGCACTACGAGTTGTACCAATTAATAGGATTATCTTTTCATAACCTACATTTAAAATATGACCAATACGCATGATTAACATGATAGTTAATGTTGGAGCCATACCAGGGAATGTAACATATCTAATTTGTTGAATCTTAGATGCACCATCAATTCTTGCTGCTTCATAGCTTGTTGGTGAAATTGCTAAGATAGCTGCAAAGTAAACAATTGAACCATAACCAGCACCTTCCCAAATACCTGAAATTTGGTATATTGGTCTAAAGTATCTTGGGTGGTCTAGTATACTTCTTGTATCTTTTAATTGTCCTAGAGCTTTTAAAGCATTGTAAATAACACCAGGAGCATCAGAAACTGAAGTTTCACCATTACACCATAATGTAATAATTGATGTAACAACAACCATTGATACGAAGTGAGGTAAATATGCACATACTTGAAGGAAGCTTCTGTAGCCTAGCATTTTAACTTCACTAAATAATAATGCTAGGAAAATTGGAATTGGGAAACCAATAATTAAACCATACATACTATTAACGAATGTATTTCTAAATGCTTTCCAGAATTCAGTACTAGCATCTCCTACGAAAATGTATTCAAGCCAGTTTGTACCACACCATTGTGATAAGTATCTGTCTGACTGGCTATAAGATCCCCATTTGAAACCTTCAAGGATACCTCTAATTGGTAAATACTTGAAGCAAATAAGGAATGCAAGCATTGGAATTAATAAAACGTATAAACGCCAATCTTTGATGATTGTTTGAAGTCCACGTTTAAACTTCGTACGTTCAACTTCATTAACAACTGCTTGATCTGTTTTGACAGTATTTTGCATACACGCACCATCCTTTAAATCTTATTTTTAGATGAATCATTTAATTCATCTTTTGCATCATTAGTTTGCAACTCTTCATTTCCTTCTTCTTTTTCTTCCAATTCTTCAATTCTGAATTGTCTGTCTTTTGCATCTAATTCTGCATTCTTTCTATCATCAACGAGTTTATCAACTACATTAGTTACAACTCCTTGAGATCTTAAAACTAATAATCCTACTACTGATATGCCTAAAGCTAATAAGTTTTTCATAAAACCGTTTTCACCATAAACAGCTAGATTAACCGTATTTCCATTACTTCCTGTGAAATACAATTCGGCAGGATGTAGTAGAGTTCCTGCTGAAATTAATCTGTATGATACAAATTGTAAAATAGAAAAAATCGCATAATCGGCGATAATAACCCCTATTAATATAAGAGGGCTTCTTACAATTTTTCTAGTACCATATATCTTAAATAAAATAACATTTAATCCGATACCAGAAAGTCCAACTATGGTCGAGATGTAAACTGCAAGACCGTTGTTAAAATCTCCTCCAAAGCTATAAAACGCTTTATAGAAGTCAATATCCGAAAAGCTACCACCTATAATAGTTGAAATAGCTAAAAACGGAATAACAATCAATCCCCATAGATTCCATCTTGTTACAGCTAATATTACAATTAAAAATGAAATTGTTATTGTTGGAGTCCCTAACATTATTCCCCCGAACTTTGTTACAAGGCCTTCCAAAAGACATCCAAAAAGGGCTAATAGAAACAAGTCCATAGCTCTGTAGCCTGTTACGCTCTTATTGATAATACCACCTCATCGCTACACCTTGATTACGATTAGTCTTATAGAATGAAACTATAACGCTTTCATAATTTCATACCTAATTTTAACATTATTGCAATTATTAGTCAATAGAAATATATCTTTTTTTTATTTAGTTTTTTGGCTTAAAATCAACATTTTTGCTACTTTAATAGACATTTACACAATTATGTCTTTTTATGTTATAATTGTAATATATCTAACGGAAAAATTCTTACAAATGAATAGAAAGGATATTAATAACATGATAGAAATAAACAATGCATCTACACTAAATGATATATTAAATTACTGTAAAGATGGAGAAACTATATATTTAAAAAAAGGAACTTATAATGGCAAATTCCATATTACTAGTAATAATATAACAATTATTGGTGAAGATATGGAAAATACTATAATTACAAATGATGATTATTTTCATAAAATATTAAATGATGGGAATGAAGCTAACACATTTAGAACATATACATTACTTGTTACAGGAGCTAATGTAACTATTAAAAATGTTACTATAGAAAATAGATCAAAACCTTCATCTAAATATGGGCAAGCTGTTGCGTTAAGTGCATGTGGTGATAACTTTAAATGTATCAATACAATATTAAAGAGCGCACAAGATACATTATTTACAGGCCCATTACCAAAAGATTTAATTGAAAGATATACAGGATTCTTATTAAAAGAACAATTAAACCCAAGAGAAACTAAACAAATATATGAAAACTGTAAAATATATGGTGATACAGATTTTATATTTGGCTGTAGTCAAGCTTTATTCATTAATTCAGATATTATTTCAATTGGAAAAGGCTATTTAGCCGCACCTGCGCATGCTAAAGATATGAAATATGGCTATTTATTCTATAAATGTAATCTAATATGTAATGGAATTGCAGATGGTACATTCCTAGCTAGACCTTGGAGAGATTACGGATGTGCTGCTTTTATTGATTGCAATGTTGGAAATCATATTGATCAAAGAGGATTTAATAAATGGGATGGAACAAATAGAGATAAAACAGCAAGATTTTATGAATATTCATTAAATACAGATTTAACTAAAAGAGAAAAATGGGTTAATCTATTAAATAAAGATGAAACAATAAAATATGTTAATGATTTCTTAAAATATATAGATTATAAATTATAAAAAGGATGGCGCCCATCCTTTTTATATTCCTTATTTTTCATTTTTTATTGTTAATTCATATAATGTTTGTTTAATATTGTATTCATTTACTAAATTTATAATTTCTTCTTTTATCTTATTATTTAAAGAATTATTAGTTAATGTAGCTCTAATTAATAAATTCTTTGGTGAATTTTCAAAATCAACAAATTCCATAACATTTGTTTTATATCCATAATATTGTAATATATTAGCTCTAATTGAATCAGTTAATAATGCACTAAATCTATCTTTTAATATTCCAAACTTATTAATTGGATGTAATATATCTGTAGATAGCTGATTATTTATTTCATGCTGGCAGCATGGAACAGAGAATATATATTTACATTTCATATTAATTGCATGATAAAGTGCATAATCAGTTGCAGTATCACAAGCATGAAGTGTAACAATCATATCAACCCTATTAGTTTTTGCATAATCTGTGATGTTTCCCTTATAAAACTTTAAATTAGCATATTTATATTTTTCAGCAATTTTATTACAATTATCAATAACATCCTCTTTTAAATCTAAGCCTATTATATTTATATTGATTTTCTTAATTTCTTTAAAATAATAATATAAGATAAATGTTAAATAGCTTTTTCCACAACCAAAATCAATAATAGATAATTCTTTTTCATCCTTTATTGAATCATCAATTATTTCTAAAAATCTATTAATTTGTTTAAATTTATCATATTGAGCTTTTACGACTCTACCATCTTCTAGCATTACACCTAAATCTATAAGAGGTGGAACAATAGTTCCTTCTTCTAAGATATATTTTTTCTTTTTATTATGATCTATAGTAGATAATAATTCATTATTTTTTCTTCTATTATTCAATACTTTTCCTTTAGATGTAATTCTATATGAATAAATAAACTCATTAGTATATAATTCTAAATTATTAAAATCAGTTTCCAATAATTCAATTATCTTATTATTTATTTCATTTTCTTTATAGTTAGAATGGAATACTTGCTTATCAGTAAATAATGATAATTGGATAAATACATCATTACCAATTAATATCTTTTGGATTCTTGCCTTATCATATTTAGAATCCTTTTTCTTTTTACCTGATATTACTCCTTTTATTATTCCACTAGGTAATTCAATTTGCATAAGATGCTCCTTTAAAAATTTAAAGGTTATCTTTTTGGATAACCCTAAATATTATTTTATTTCTTCAACTGTCGCATTTTTGTAGAATGCAACTACTGAATTTGCTGCTGATTCAGCACTTTGCTTAGATGTATATGATTCACCTACTGCACATACTCTATTATTTGCAGTATATAATTTATAACAATAATGACCATTCTTATCCTTTACACATTTAAATTGTCCTTCAACAATATTCTTTTTAAATGTTTCGATTGAATACATACATCCTGCTTTAGATGTATATCCTTCAGCTTGGCATAAGATTTGACCATTTGATGCCTTTAAATCCCAACTATATTCTCCATCAAATTTTTCAATTGCAAATTTTCCACCATCTTTATCTTCAGTAGTTGTTATTTCAATTGGTGTTGCTAATTCATTATCATTTATTTCAGCATCTACAATATCAGCAATTAAAGCATATTTCTTAAATGACTCAGATGCTCTTATTGCGCTCTTTTCCACTGAATAGCTAGCACTAATCGCTAATATCTTATAGTTTTTAGCAATTAATTTAAATTTGAATTTACCCTTCTTATCTGCAGAAATTCTAATTTCTCCAGTTTCTAGATTCTTTTGAACTGCTTTAATTGCTTTTAACACACTATCTCTAGATGCATAAGTTTCAGATGCAACTAATATTTCACCATTAGAAGCTTTTAGGTGATATGCATATCCATCAGCTACTTGGAATATTTCATATTTTCCATTATATGTTCTTCCCTTTTTAACAGGTATAGCATTTATCTTTTTCTTAGAAGATGCCTTTTTTTCTTCTTTAATCTCTTCTTTTGGTTCTTCAGCTTTTTCTTCAACTGTATTTTCTACTTCAGTATTATCTTCTACAATTTCAGGTTCTTCTTTTATTTCTTCTTGAACACTTTCTTCTTTTGGCTCTTCTATTTCGTTATCTTGTGATTCAGCTATATCTTCAAAAGAATTATCATCTGTATTTTCTTCTATTTCAGATTCATTATTCTCTAATGTATCTGTATTTTCTTTTGTTTCTGGTTCATTAATTTCTTCACTTGTATTATTTTCTTCTAATTCTTGACTAGAATCTTCTTTTATTTCTTCAGCTTCATTTACTGACTCTTCTACTTTATCTAAAGCTTCATTTTCTTCAGTTATAGCAGATTCTTCAGGTTTTTCTTCTATTGCAGCTTCTTCTACAGTTTCAGCTTCTTCATTAGATAATTCATTATTATTTGTATTAGAATCTTTAACATCGTCTTCTTTAGATTCTTCTATTTCTTTTGTTTCTTCTATATCTTCTTCTGGTTCTTTAGCATCATTAGTTAAAGTTTCTTCAGTTTCTTTTACATCTTCATTTTCTTCTTTTGCAGCTAATAAAACTGATTCATCATTATCATTTTTTTCAGTATTATCTTCTAATTTTTCTAAAGCATCATTAGAATTTGATTTTTCTTCATGAATTCCTTCTGTAATCTCTTTAGGTATAGAATTCTTCTTTTTCTTTGTTACTATTACTGATACAATAAGCCATACTGCAAGTAATATGACAACAAATGCTAATGATATAAATAATATTACTTCAATTTTTCCAAATGCTAAAAACATAAAATCAACTCCAGAAACTAAATTATATATAAATTATAAATTAATTTATTTGAACATTCAATACAGAAGAATTTCATAAATTTATCTTTTATTTAAATATTTTTGATAAAAACTATATGTATATTCGTCTATAAAATAAAAATATACAACCATATTATTTTCAGGATAATCCTTATTAAATTCATATATCGCATCTATTGCTATAACAGATGCCTTATCTAAAGGATATCCATATATTCCTGTTGAAATAGATGGGAAAGCAATAGTTTTTAGACTTTTACTATATGCTAGTTTTAAACTATTATAATATGAATTTCTTAAATAAATACTAGATGTATCATCTTTGTATATTGGCCCTGCAGTATGTATTATATATTTAGCTTTTAAATTATAGCCTGAAGTAATTACTGCATCACCTGTATTAATAGGTGAATATTTATCACATTCTTTTTGTAATTCGAAATAACCTGCAGCTCTAAATATAGCACCGCATACTCCACTTCCTGCTTTAAGTTTAGTATTTGCTGCATTAACTATTGCATCAGCATCTGATGCTGTTATATCTCCTAATATAAGCTTTATTTCCATAGACACCTCATTAATAAAGCACCACAAAGTGATGCTTAATAAACAATTTTATTTTTACCGCTATTTTTACCATCATATAGCTTTTCATCTGCTCTTGAGATCCACAAATCTAGTGTTTTATCATTATCAAATGACGCTATACCAATAGTAATTGTTGCGTGTAATATATTATTTTCATATTTAAATTTAAAATCATTAATCTTTTGTCTTATTATATCAATCTTCTTATAGATATCTTCTATATTTTCATTAATCTTAATTAATACGACAAATTCCTCTCCACCCCAGCGTGAGATAAAATCAAGTTCTGAATCAATGCTTTCTTTAGCAATTCTTGCTATTTCCTTTAATACATAATCTCCACATAAATGTCCGTATGTATCATTTAATTTCTTAAAATCATCAATATCAAATATAGATAATATATAATTTTCTTTATCATTTAAATCAGAATAATAAGTAGATAGTGCTAATCTATTTGCTACTTGTGTTAATTTATCTGTTGTAGAATCTTTCATAATTCTAATTTCTAGTCTAAAAACATATTCAATTAAAACTATCATAAACGCAATAACAAATATAAATACTGCAACAGTATGTGTTATATAAAAGAATGTAGATAATTTTGGATTTAAAGGATATACAGGGTCAAAATGTTTACAATAAAAATATAAAAATATAAATATAACTGCATATAATATCGAAATAGGAAGACCTCTAACTAAATGTATTCCTCCTGCTTTCTTAGAAAAATATGAAGCGAAAAATACTAAAACACATAATCCTATAAATACTAATTGAAATCCTGAATCATATCCACAAAGTATTGTAGCAACTACCATATACGCTGTTATTTCTAAAAAGGCTAAAAACGAAAATGCTTCATGCTTTTTATATTTAATTAAAATAAATAAAAGTGAATAAAATATAACTGAGCCGATATTTATAATATACATAGCTCTAGAATTAGTAACTAAGAAAATAAAAAAATAAACAATGTGAAATATTAAGAATATTAAATTTGAATATAAACAGGTTTTATCTAAAATCTTATTAAATATTTCCTTTTCATGTTTCATGTAATCACATCCTTATTTTTTATAGACAATTAATGGGACATACATCTCATCATCAGTAATACCTGCATGATGAGACTTAAAGATGACATTATCAGAATTTAATTTAAAATACTTATCACCGATAGCTATAGCGACATAATCCGCTAAAAAGTCATCTATTCTTTCATTTATTAAACCATTAGAATCGCCAAATACTCTTTCTTTTATTAAAACATTAGAATCATATAAAATAAAGTATTTTTTAAATAATAGATTAAAAAAATCTTCAAATTCCTGCATTTTTCCACATTTTACTTTGAAAGTTGCACATCTTGCATCGTTAGATATTTTTCTTTCTAATAAATTATTTAATGATTTAAATTCTGAAATATCTAATGGATTACATGAAGTATGGCCATGATCAGCTGAAATAATTAATAAAGTATTATCAGGTAATCTATTAGCATAGCTTTCTACAAATTTATCAATGGATTTCATTTTCTCTTTAGTTGCTTTTCCATCTATTCCATCAATATGTAATATTTCATCAGGATAGTTGTAATAAATATATTGAAATTTATCATTTTCTAATGTTTTTAAGCTTTGTTTAAATAATGAATCAATTCTTGTATATTTTTTAGAAAAATCAGGTTCTATTATTCTTCCTAAATTCATGTCATGAAAGAATGGCTTAAATGGTATTAATTTATTTATATTAATACCTGTTTTTTCTTTTGAATAATAATCTACACCTGTAAATAATATTAAATTCTTATTTGCTTCTTTAATATAATTTTGCCAACCAGTCCAACCTGATTCAAGTGGATATAGACCTGATTTTGCAGATATAGTTGCCGCACTTGTAGTTGATGGATAAATTGCATTTATCTGCTTATAATAATATCTTCTTAAAAATGAATTCTTTGGTAATGTTTTATTTAATACATTAACGCCTAAGCCATCTAATAATAAATAAACAACATGCTTATACTTTTTATCAAATAAGTTTTTATCAAATTCATATTTATAGTCAAAACCATAATTGTATCTAATACCAGATATTATATTAATTACTGACTCATCACTATATTTAGGTAAATGATATTTTTTAGGATTCATTCTTGCTTCATTTAATTCAATAATATCTCCATTTGAAAAATATAATTTTAAACCAGTTGCCTTATTTATTTTTATATTATTTTCAAGCATTAAATCAATATATGAAAAATATTCCTTTGAATCCTTAAATATTTTATACATTAGTGATTAATCTCCATTTTCTCTAAAACATTTAATCCTAACTCATCAATAAACTTATATATTGCATCAACATGAAAGCCTGATAATCTTTCAGGTGCATGTGCATCACAGCCTACTATTATTTTTAAATCCTTATATTCTTTAGCTATTAACCAAAATTCTTTTCTTGGATATTTCCATAAATTCATATCCTTAGCGACATCTTCTTTTTTAATGTTATTACAATTAATCTCTAGATAAACATTATTTTTAATCGCAGCTTCTATTATTTCTCTAGATACTTTAATACATAAATCATCAAAGATGTTTTCTCCATCTTTATTTTTATATCCATAAAAGAACATATCAGGATGAACTAATGTATTAAAAAAGCCTGTTTCCATTGCCTTAATACATGTATCTTTATATTCTTCAAGATTTTTATATGATAAATAATTATAACAATCAATAATATGTCCTTTTTTATTTTTAAAGAAATGTACACCAAGATTTAAAAAATCTACTTGTTCTCTTAAAAATTTATAGAAAGCTTCTCTATCATATACAAATTCTGTTTCAAAGCCAGATAATACTTTTATTTCATTTTTATGAAGCTCTTTTGATTCTTTTATCTCTTTTAGATATTTAGGTACAAACTCAAGTTTCATATTTTCGGTACAATAATTATCTTTGTATTCTTTTTTAGTCATAAAATCAACAGGAATAGGAGCGTGATCAGTAATCGCAATTTCATTAAATCCTAATTTAATTGCCTCGCATACATAATCTTCTGTAACGCCTGTTGCGTGATTGCAATATTTTAAATGTGTGTGATAATTATTTTTCATTCTCATTAAATTCACCTACTCACAATACAAAACAATTATAGCAAAAAATGGCAGTTTAATAAACTACCATTAATTACATTATTTTACTCTTAATATCATACATTTTAAATATAGTTGTTCTTCTGATTGTAAAAGAGCTGGATGATCCGGAGCTTGAATTCTAAAATCTAAGAATTGTACAGTTCTTTTAGCATCATGTGCTGCTTCATTTATCATTTGCATAAATAAATCCGGAGTCATATGCTGGCTACATGAAAATGTTAATAAATAACCACCAGATTTGATAATCTTCATTGCCTGCATATTAATTTCTTTATACCCTCTATAGGCTTTTTTAATAGAATCCTTTGATTTAGAAAATGCTGGTGGATCTAGCACTATAAGTGAATACTTACCAGATACTTCAGTGGTATGAAGATAGTCAAAAATGTCAACACATTTTGCTTCTAATTGTGTATATCCATTTAACTTGGCATTATTCATTATCTCATCACATGCTCTTTTAGATATATCACATGCATCTACATGTAATGCCCCATATTTACATGCATGAAGTGCAAATCCACCTACATTAGAAAATGCATCTAATACTATTTGATTTTTAGCATATAATCTTAAAATATCTCTATTTAACTTTTGATCTAGAAAATATCCTGTCTTTTGACCATTTTCTATATCAACAATCATCTTTATATCATCTTCAACAATTTCTACTCTAGGATCAAATTTACCATAAAGATAACCTTTAGTTTGTTCTAAGCCTTCCTTTTCTCTTGTTGGCATATCAGATCTTTCATATATTCCCTTGCAGCCTGTCAATTCAACTAAGATATCAACTATATCCTTTTTTATCATATCCATACCTAAAGACATAAACTGTACTGATAAGTAATCTCCATATTTATCTACAACAAGACCAGGTAAGAAATCAGCTTCTGAAAATACAAGACGTGTTGCACTCCATCCTAGATTCTTTCTATGTTCTATAGCATATTCAATTCTTTTTCTAAAGAATTCCTTATCTATTTTCTCATCTTTATTAAAAGATAAAATTCTAACCATTATTTTTGAATTTGAATTAAAGAATCCATAACATAAAAATTCATTATTATATGTATATACAGAACAAACCTTACCAGATTCAAATTCTCCTTCAAATTTATCTATTTCATTAGAAAATATCCAAGGATATCCATTTAATTTTTCAATTTCTTCATTTTTCTTTAAGGTTAATTTAAGCATATTTCACCACTTCTTATTTTTTCGCTATGCATATTTTATCATTTTATACAAAAATAATAAAGCATTCTATTAATTTAATTCTATGTTATAATTTTTATTAGGAGATTTGCTTATGAAAAAAATAATGTATCATTTAGAATACATCTTAATAATACCGCTTATAATAATGTCATTTATTTTCGCAAGCTGTGATAATTTTATATATTATCTAATAGGTATATGTTTTTCTATAATGGCATTATGCTATATATTACTTTTAATAAATAAATCTAAAACAAAAGCACTATCTGGCATATTTATGTTTATTAATGGCGCGGTATTTATTGTAATATTATTATTACTTGCAATATCTAAGTTATCTAATAAAGTATTTTGGGCATTTGCAATATACGCTGGAATATATGGAATATTTAAAATATTTTCATTTATCTATTATAGACAATTTAATGATTTAAAAAATACAATATATAAAGAATATTCTATCATTATGATAATGATTATGATTAATCTTATTACATGTATGATAATTTATAATTTTTCTGAAGATGAAAACTTAACATATATGGTAGAAATATTAGTTAAGATATTTGTTGATAATTATACTAAATATGATACTCTTAAATTCTATTTAATAGTTATAAAGCTTGCTTTAAATTTTATAACATCTATCTTTGTAGCATATTATTCTTCATCTTCAATGATTTTATTATTAAAAGATAAACCACTAACAATGAAAGAAAAAATAAAATCAGTTGTTGATTTTATACAAAAATATTATCTAGCATTTATAATTGGAGAAATATTTACTACTATTATATTTATAAATTATGCAATAAAATCAAATGATAATGAGCAATATAAATACATATCATTTTTCTATTTAATAATATTATTCTTAAGAACATTATTATTTATTTGGAATTTAATATTAGAAAAGAAATATAAAAATGAAAAATATCGATTATATAGAAAACAATTTATATTATTAATTATTACAGCAGCAACATTTATAATATTAAATCAACCACTAAATAGTGCCTTGCTTGCAATATCTATAGAAAATAATAATCCAAACGCATTCCCAACATGGTGGTTAATATTAATTATCTTACCATTTTCAGGTTATGGATTTTTATCTTCATTCTTATCATATAAAAGAGCAAGAATGAATGATAATGCATATTTAATGGCATATTCTAATTTATCTTTTGTTTCATCTTTATTTATGTTTTTTGGTTCAATTGTATATATAATTGCAAAATTAGATGATACTCCTGCAGTTATTATATGGTATATATTAATAACCATAGTAATATTAGCTGAATTAATAGTATCTATTATCTCTTTAGTTATTGGTATTAAAGGTGTTATTGGTAAAAGAAAAAAAGAATCAGATTTTGAAATTGAAAATGGAGACGAATAATCGTCTCCTCTTTTTTACATTTGTAAATATGCCATTATAAAAGGACCTACGCCTTTAGCATCATTTGTTCCTACTGGTTCTGATAGATAATAATCCATTATTTCACTACTATATACTTCTCTTACAATTTCAGTAGTTTTACTTACTTTTGTTTCAGATTCTTTTTCAGTAGGTATAGATGTATCTGGTATAGTTATTGTATCTTTTGTTTCAATGTTTTTCTTATTACATGATATTAATAGAAATGAGAATAATAGAATAGGTACAATTTAAATTAGTCTTTTCATTATTTGGTCTTCTTTTCAATAAATACTAAATAATCTAATGCCTTTTTAGTTAATACCTCAAAGCCATAATATTTTAATATTTCTCTATATAATTCCTCTCCTCTTTTATCTATAGTAGATACAAGATTTTTCATTTCTTCAACAGGTATATCATAAATTTGTCTTTCATAGCCAACTCTAATATAATCTAATTCAAATATTCCTGATGCAGGCCATAATACCTTATCATAAAAATTATCAGTTTCTTTAAATCCTAATTTCTTAATATGATCTAATATAATATCTAATGCTTTTTGACTGATTTTTCCAATATTAAATGCTTCTCTTAATCTAGCTTTAACTAGATTTAATGTAATTGGAGCTTCAGTATTAACAATAGATAATAAATTATCATCTAGTGCTTTTAATGTAGATTCATTTCCATCATACATTGAATTTAAATCCATTTTAATTAATTTTGCAAAAGTATATTCTCTAGTTTTCATAAACTACCCCCATACTTTAATTAGGTACTGTCAAAAGTTTGTACTTTCAGTACCTCTTTTTCTTTATATTTAATAGTAATAAATACTATAAAATAACTTAATAGTAATAAATACTATAAAATAACTTAATAAAATATTTATATAAACAAAAAAGATAGATCCTTTGATATAATTAAGCTGCGAAACCAATTAAATAGAAAGGATCTATCCAATGGAAAGTATAGCACAAATTATTAATTTCAAAAAGGAAATTGAACAAATTAGTTTAAATTTATTTAATATTGAATCAGAATTAAATGTATTAGAATTATTAAATCCTATACCAGCTAAAATAATATCTATTCTATCTAATCCTGAGTTATTAGATGTTACTTCTAAGGCTTCTGAATATATTAGTAAGCTTCATAACTTATTAAACGGAGTTAATAGATTATTACATAAAGAGCTTTATGAACAAAAACAAACATCTAAACCTAAGGACGAACCTTACGCTGGTTTTAAAGTTGATGAAAAGCCATTAACTGCCAAAGAGATTGGTAAAGAGCCTAGACAGCCTAATATGTGTAACTTTGAAGAAATAAAATCAAACTACGAACAAGAATATCATAAACCACTAAAACCAATAAATAGACATACACAATTACCATACAAGGGCGATTGTGTTTTTTGTGGTGCTCCTAATAGTTATCTTTATAACAATAACAATGGTGACCAGTGTAAATGTAAAGCTTGTAGCAATACATTTAGTTTTAAGACTAAATTCTACGATGAATTAAGTTTTTACTGTCCACATTGCAAGCATAAACTTGGAATTAATCATGATAGAAATAATTACACGGTTTATCACTGTTTTAATGATAAGTGTAACTTTTATCTTAACAACCTAAAGAAACAAGCAAATGGTGATGAATCACTTAAAACTGTTTCTAATTGTGATAAATTAAGATATACGTATAGAGCATTCAAATTTGATTTTAATCAGGTTAATTCTAGCGATAAAATAGCTTTTGATACTAAAATATCATTAGATAGAGCCCATCATTCTCCACAAACTATAGGAACTATTCTAACTCTTTATATTAATTATGGATTATCTTCTAGAAAGGTATCTATGTTAATGAAGGATTTATTTAATATTGAAATATCTCATCAAACAGTAATGAATTATGCTGAGGCATCTGCATCACTTCTTCAAAATTTAGTAATTAATTATCACTACAAACTAGGTCATATACTATGTGGTGATGAAACATATATTAAGGTTTTAGGTAAAACCAAATATGTTTTCTTCTTTTCTGATCCTGAAACTAAAATAATCACAGCTTGGCGTATTTATGATCATAGAGATACTAAAAACGCTGTTGAATCAATTTTAATGTCATTACATAGATATACGAAAATACCAGAAGATTTATTAATAATTACTGATGCAAATCCAATATATAATGCAGCCCAAATTTTTCTTGAAATGAATGGAATCAAGTTTAATCTTCAACAAGTAGTTGGCGTATCTAATAAAGATGAAATATCGAAAACTTATCGACCTTATAAGCAAATTGAAGAAAGATTAAACAGAACATATAAACAAAACTATTATGGTACCAATGGTTACCAAACCTTGACATCAGCAAATGTTTATATGATTTTATATGTCACATTCTTTAATTTCTTAAGAAGACATTCATCATTAGATTTCAAAACTCCAGTTGAAATGGCTGAGTTAGATGAAGTTATTCTTATGCCTGATAAATGGGTTACATTAATTAACCTTAGTAAATCATACATAAACTAATTATATTCAAATAACACTATTACCTACAAAATTAGATGTAGGTCTTTTTGTGTTACTCTTTTTTGCCAAAGAACTTAAGTCAAATAAGCGTTGATGGCTCAATTGTGCTTTCACAATTAAATTTATCATTTACCTACATTAAATAAGTACCAGTTTTCATAACTTATTTGACACTACCCTTTAATTATAATATAAGATTTATTACTTTTAAATAATATAATTTAGGCTATTTTTAGGTTAAAGGTTTTTTTTCACATACTTTCCATATTTTTTTAAATATTTATCACAAAAGAATTAATTAAAATATAATTGTCAAAAGACAGAAAGGACAAAATAATTAAAATCTATTAATCATATATTCTCCCCAAACCAAACTTATATTAAATAGATAAAAAAATAGATAGACTATAGACTTTTTCTATAATCTATCTATCAATTATTTTGTTCTTATTTTGACATACACAACTAATTTCATTTCTTTTTCTCTCCCCATGATAATGGGGTTTTTCTATTTTTCGTATGTTTTATTATTATTTATTAAAGCAACAATAGATCCTATTGCGTCAAATAGCATCAAAGATAAAAATCCAAAAACAATAGATGTTATAAACATTGTTTTATCTTTAGTTCTAATTGTTGCGATATCTCTTCCTATTAATAAAATATAAATATTTATAGGAATTAATAAGACAATTGCATAAAAGCATCCATAGAAAACCACTAAAAATAAATTCCAAAATGCCCAACCACTTTTTTCTTCCATTACTGATTTTAAAAATGCCCCAATTGATGGGAAAGCAAATTTTATAACGACAAAACAATATAGAAAAATTAATATGACACCCATTACTATAGATAATATAAATAATGTTAATACTCCATTATCCATTTCAAGCTTAGTGTTTTTCTTATGCTCATATTCTACTTTTACTATATTCTCAGTTTCATTAGTATCATCAAGTATAGTTTTTTCTTTAACCTTAGATACACATATTATTAATCCAAATATTGCAGATATTAAACCTAAGATATTAAATGATATTCCACATATTACAATTGTTATAATATGGATATATAATTTATTTATTTTTCTTTCTAAAATAATAAATACTAAAGATGAAATTACTAATAATAAATAAATAGCTGAAGCTACTAAACCAGTAGTACTTTCTTCAAATCCATTTCTTAGCGTATTAAATGAAACAGCAGTTAATATTGCTGATGCAATTATAGCTAATATATTTAATGTATTAAATGCTTTTCTCATATAAAACTCCCAAAACACATACATTATACTATAAAAAAAGAATGTGAGTCAAATCACATTCCTTATAAATTAATGTAATGGTTTTAAAATCTTCTCTCCACCCATATATGGTTGTAATGCCTTAGGAACATTAATAGATCCATCTTCATTATAATTATTTTCAATTACAGCGATTAACCCACGTGGAGATGCAACTACTGTATTATTTAATGTATGAACTAAATATGTACCATTTTCATTTTTAGTTCTTATACCTAATCTTCTTGCTTGAGCATCACCTAAAGTTGAACATGAACCAACTTCGAAATATTTCTTTTGACGTGGACTCCAAGCTTCTACATCACATGATTTAACCTTTAGGTCAGCTAAATCACCAGAACAGCATTCAAGTGTTCTAACAGGAACATCAAGTGATCTAAAGAATTCAACAGTGAATGACCACATTTTATTATACCAATCCATTGATTCTTCTGGCTTACAAATAACAATCATTTCTTGTTTTTCAAATTGATGTACTCTATATACTCCACGCTCTTCAATACCATGAGCACCAACTTCTTTTCTGAAGCATGGTGAATATGAAGTTAATGTAATAGGTAATGATTCTTCTTTTACGATTTGTCCTTTAAATCTACCAATCATTGAATGCTCTGATGTACCAATTAAATATAGGTCTTCACCTTCAATTTTATACATCATGTTTTCCATTTCAGCAAAAGACATAACTCCATTAACTACATCTGATCTAATCATAAATGGAGGAATACAATAAGTAAATCCTTTATTAATCATAAAATCTCTAGCATATGATAACATAGCTGAATGTAATCTTGCGATAGGACCACATAGATAATAGAATCCATTGCCTGAAGTTCTACCAGATGCTTCTTTATCTAAGCCATCAAATCTTGCCATAATATCTGAATGATATGGAATTTCATATGCAGGAACTACTGGTTCACCATATTTTTGATTTTCAACATTTTCTGAATCATCTTTTCCTACTGGTACTGATGCATCAATAATATTAGGAATAACCATCATTCTTTTTGTTAATTCTTCTGATAGCTTATCTAATTCAGGTTCAATTTCTGTGATTCTTTCGTTATTTTTAGCAACTGTTTCTTTAATCTTATTTGCTTCATCGATTTTCTTTTCTCTCATTAAAACACCGATTTGTTTTGATAAATCGTTTCTTGAAGCTCTTAGAGTTTCAGATTCTTGCTTTAATGCTCTAATTTTCTTATCAATTTCAATTACCTCATCAACAAGTGGTAATTTTTGATCTTGATATTTCTTTTTAATATTCTCTTTTACAATATCAGGATTTTCTCTTACAAATTTAATATCTAACATTTTTTCCTCCTATAAAAAAAGTCCTTAAAAGAATTTAATCTTTAAGGACGAATTACCGTGGTGCCACCTTAATTCTAGCTTTCGCTAGCACTTTTAATTAAATTATCCATCAAGGCTAGATTCATATAAATTATCATACTGTATCACACCAAACTACAGCTCTCTTAAATGCATCATTATATTACTTATTCCTATCACTTGGAATTACAAAAATAATTATATAATATATAATTCATTTTTTCAAGAAAAAGAAAAAGTGAAATTGAAAATACAATCTCACTTTAAATATTTTATTTTATATCTCGCTTTAAGAAGATAAATGCACCAAAGAATCCATATACAAATGTAAAACAAATAGGATTAATAAAATATGCAATTACTTCATACATTGTATAGCTAAATATATTTAAACTAGACATTTCTCTATGAATATTTAAGCAATTAATTAATATTGCAGCATTATACCAGAAATCTTCTGTTGCGTTTCTTTCAACACTTTCTAATGCCATAATTGCTGCATCACATGCTGTTGATGCAATCATTCCAATAAATCCTAAAACTATTGAAAAAATGATAGCTAGTGCTGTTTTATTTAGGCCTACAGCAAAGAAACAAATAAATGCTGTAAAGAATAAATAGCCTAATATACCAAAGCCAATACCTTCAATTAATGGTAATAAATCATCAACAAATACTTTTCCACCACTTGCATCATATGGGAAGAATACACTTGCAATTGCAAAGCTTAATAATGAACTAAAGAATGCAATAGCAAACATAAATACAAATAATGTAATAAATAATGAGAAATAAATATTTATTCTCTTATGTCCTGCAATTATTTTATTTCTAATAATTCCATATGAGAATTCATTTGAAATAATAGTAGTAAATAAAATAGCTGTAATAATAAATACTACATTTACAGATGATGATCTTACACCCATTAATGTAAATCCAAATTGGAAACCATAAGATGAGAATGCGAAATCTCTTGCACTAAAATAAACTTCTAATGGATCTTCAGATGATAAAGTAGAATTCATCAAATATTGTAATCCAGCATATAAAAGTGGAAGAAATAAAGCAATAGCAAATGAGATTATTGAAATAATAATAAATTGTTTACTTCTTAAAAATCTCATCATATCAGTTTTTAATAGATTAATCATTGTTCTTACCTCCTATTACAGATAAATAAAAATCTTCAATAGAAGCTTGTTTAGTTTTAATATCTAATATTGCAACTTTAACCTCTAAGAACTTTTTAACTAATTCATTAATATCAATTTCACCAGAAATAATAATTGTATCATCCTTATAATCTAATAATTCAGGTGAAATATCTTCCTTTAATAATTCATAAGCTTTTTCATTATCAGTTGTTTTAATCAATGTTTCTTTCTTTTCAACTACATCTAATTCTTCTTTTGTTATTTCTTTTACTAATTTTCCTTTAGAAATAATTCCATATCTTGTAGCAACTAAAGATAATTCAGTTAAAATATGAGAAGAAATTAAGAATGTAATTCCTTTTTCTTGATTTAATTTAAGAATTAAATTTCTCATATTAACAATACCTTCAGGATCTAATCCATTTAAAGGTTCATCTAATATTAAGAATTTAGGTTCATTAATTAGGCACATTGCTATACCTAATCTTTGACGCATACCTAATGAGAAATTAACAGATTTTTTCTTAACATCAACATCTTCTAATCCAACATATTTTAAAATTTCAAATATCTTATTTTCGTCAATTGTTAAACCAAGCATTCTTTGTTGCATTTTTAGGTTATCAACTGCAGTCATATTAAGATAAATTGATGGTGCTTCAACAATTGCATTCATCTTTTTTCTAATTTCATATATTTTTTCGTCCTTTTCAGATACTCCAAATAACTTATATGATCCAGAATTTGCAAATATTAAACCTGTAACCACTCTAATAATTGTAGTTTTACCTGCACCATTTTCTCCAACAAATCCATATATATCTCCCTTTTTCACAGACATAGATACACCATCTAATACTTTATGAAAACCATATGTCTTTGTTATGTTTTCCGTAACTAATGCATATTCGCTATTATCGATAATAGCATTGATTTCATTAGCCTCCACTATAACATCTCCTTTTTTAATTATTTTTCTTTTCTTCAATAGTTTCTTCTTTTAAAATTGAATTCTTTTCTTCTGTTTCTTTATGTTTACGATATTCACCTTTAACATAAAAAAATCCAATGATAGATCCTACTATTAAAATTGCAAGTCCTACTATTACTGCAAGATACCACTTATGTGTTAAATTAACCATTAATGTAATGTAGACTAATTCAGCAAATGATATATAGCCTAATACTAATAATATTGCCTTATATTCTTTCTTTATAATCTCCATAATAGTCACCATCCGAATATATTTATATCACATTTAAATATTATTTACAATAATATTAATTTTTGATGAAATTTGAGAAATGTATTTTTCTTTTTCTTCTCTATTATTAAATACAATAATATTTTTATTTTTATATTTTTCTAATAATTCTAATACTATTGGCCTTGTTTCAATTTGCCAATTAATTAAAAATTCCTTAAATTCAGGGTCAAATTCATCTTCGATAAATGGACAATCTGTCCTATAGCTTCCTACTCTACTTGCTGCACCTTTAAGAGAATCTTCTAAAGAAAAATTAAAGAAAAATATTGTATCTGAATTTTTCATACGAATCTCATATGTTCTTGAATAATCACCATCAATGATAAATGATTCTTCTTTCAATATTTCGTTTAATTTCGTATCGAATTCTTCTTTTGAAATATGTGTTTTGTTTTTATTCCAAAATATATTATCTAAATGAAATACAGGTATATTTAATATTTGACTTAGTTCTTTAGAAAAATACGATTTACCAGATCCACCAGGACCTATTACAATTATTTTTTTCATTTAATATCTAAAACCTCAGTTTCTTAAATATATTATATCAAATAAACTAGAATATGATATTAAAAGAAAGAAAAAAGGCTTGATACAGTGTATCAAACCTACTTATTATTAATTGGAGCGAGTGATGGGAATCGAACCCACGTAGTTAGCTTGGAAGGCTAAGGTTCTACCATTGAACTACACTCGCATATAAAATGGTCGGGATTATAGGATTCGAACCTACGACATCTTGGTCCCAAACCAAGCGCTCTACCAAGCTGAGCTAAATCCCGATGGTATTTCTTAAATACGCTCGTTTATTATAGCACGACATTTTTTTTAATGCAATAGTTTTTTTCTAAATTTTTATTATAAAAATAGGAGGATTTTGCATCCTCCTAAATAACTTATTATAAAATATGAATCTTAATTGTATCAGTAATAGCTTCTCCTACTCCTGATGCACCTGTAATTATTACTTTATCTCCTGTCTTAACAATTCCTGTTTCTAATGCTTTATCAATTGCATATTGGAATAATTCATCAATTGTATTTTTCTTTTCAGCATATACAGGATATACATCCCATGCTAAATTTAATTGTCTACAAGATTTAGCATCTACAGTGATTGCAATTACAGGACATTGTGGATGATATGCAGCAATCTTAAATGCTGTTTGTCCATGATTTGTAACACAAATGATTGCTTTGGCATCTACTTGATATGCTGTTAAGACTGCAGCATTACAAATTGCAGATAAGAAATCATCACCTAAATTTAAATCTGTATCAAAGAATTTCTTTTTAAAATCAATATTCTTTTCATTGTATTCAGCAATATCACGCATTGCCATTACTGATTCAAGTGGATATTCACCTGCTGCAGATTCACCTGATAGCATAATTGCTGTTGTACCATCAAATATAGCATTAGCAACATCAGATACTTCAGCTCTAGTAGGTCTTGGATTATGTTGCATTGAATCTAGCATTTGTGTTGCAGTAACTACAATTTTTCCTGCTTCATAGCATTTTTTTATTAAAGTCTTTTGAATTGGTGGTAAGCATTTAAAAGGTACTTCAACACCCATATCTCCTCTTGCTACCATAATACCATCAGATACTTCAATGATTTCATCCATTTTTTCAATACCTTCAGTATTTTCAATCTTAGAGATAATTCTAATCTTACCTGATTTATCGTATTGATCTAATATTTTTCTTACTTCTAAAACATCTTCTTTTCTTCTTACGAATGAAGCAGCAATATAATCTACACATTCGTTAATACCAAAGATAATATCGTCTCTATCTACTTGTGATATATATGGCATATCAACAACTACATTTGGAATATTAATTGATTTTCTGTTAGATAATGAACCATCATTTAATACCTTAGTTACAATATCTTTTCCTTCAACTCTTAATGTTTCAAATGCCATTTTACCATCATCTGCTAAAATAGTAATACCTGGCTTATTTACAAATTTAGCTAAATCAGGATATGTTAATCCTACTTTAGTTTCATCTCCCACTAAATCAAAATCAGAAGAAAAAGTAAATTCTTGCCCCTTCTTTAATGATACTTTTCCATCCTTGAATAATCTAACTCTAATTTCAGGACCCTTTGTATCTAGTAATATAGGTAGTGGAATACCTAATTCTTCTCTAATTCTCTTTACTCTATCCATTCTTACTTTTTGTTCTGCATGAGTACCATGAGAGAAATTTAATCTAGCACAGTCTAGACCATTTTTAATCATTTCTTTTAATAATTCATCGTTATCGCATGCAGGACCTAATGTACAAATAATTTTTGTCTTACGCATTATAATCACGCCCCTTGAAACTATTTTATCATATTTTGGACTAATAATATATAAATATATTATTGTTTATTAAAAAAAATAGCTCTAAACAGAGCTATTAATTATTAAAGAATGGTGCCGACTATAGGAATCGAACCCACAACCTACTGATTACAAGTCAGTTGCTCTACCAATTGAGCTAAGTCGGCATTAATGGTGGAGGTTAACGGGCTCGAACCGCTGACCCTTTGCTTGTAAGGCAAATGCTCTCCCAACTGAGCTAAACCTCCATATGAATTTAACAATTGTGATTTTATAATAATATATATTTTTTGTCAAGATAATTTTAATTAAATAGGCATTCTATTCCACTTATAGAATGCCTAATTATTATTTATTTTCTCATATTCTTTTTAATGTATTTAAATAGCTCTTTTTGACCATGCTCAATATAATAAGTTAATAAAAATACTATTTTTTCTTTTACGTTATCGTGCATTGGTAAAAATTTAGCTTCCTTATTGAAATAATCTAATACCATTTCTGGTTTGAAATTTCCTTTATTATATACCTTAGAAGCTGCTATTCTATCACATATACATTCAGCTACATATCTATTTGGCATATCTACTGGTTCTATTAAGAATGATTTCATATTAACATCCATCCAATAATCAATATGATGTTTATTTCTTCCCTTATGATGTAACCAGGCCATACTATAGCCTTTTTTCAATCTCTCATTATAGTGTGGAGATTTTTTACCATCATAATATTTGGCTCCTCGCCAAAATTCTGTAAAACCATATTTAGATAAATCATGTAATAAGCCTTGCTTTACTAAACCACATTTAAAGCAATAATGCATAACTAAATGTCTATGTTTTGTTATAGTAATAAAATGCTTTATTGGATGTAGCATTATGCCCAAGTACCATTTTTAAATATTTCTACAGTCTTACCATCAAATGTAGTTGCTGTAATATTTAAATCCTCTGAACCAATCATAAAATCAACATGGATAATTGAAGTATTTAAATTAAATGCTTTTCTTTCCTCTGAAGTCATCTTATCAAAATCTTTAATACATTCTTCAAATGCTCTACCTAATGCTAAATGGCAGCATGCATTTTCATCATATAATGTTTCGAAGAATAAAATACCAGTTTGATTAATAGGTGAATCAAATGGTACAAGTGCTACTTCACCTAATTGTCTTGCACCCTCATCAACTGAAATTAAATGCTCTAATACCTCTTTTGAATTAGCATCCTTAGCTAATACTTCAACAACCTTACCATTTTCAAATCTAAATCCAAAGTTATCAACAACCTTACCATCTACTGATAATGGCTTTGTTGCCATAACTACACCATTAGCTGATGTTTTATCAGGAGATGTAAAGCATTCTTCTGTTGGCATATTAGGTTGATATACAACTCCTGAAATTGTTCTTGCTGCACCACCATCAAATACCATACCTTTTAATAAGTTAATATTAAAGTTAGTACCATTTTTAGATTCATAATGTAATGATTTAATTCCTAAATTATTTAACCATTCGCATTTTTCTTTTAAAATCTTATTATGCTCTTTCCAATTTTCTATTGGATCGCCTAATACTCTTGTTGTTTTTAATATAGCATCCCATAATTTCTTTACTGCATTACTCTTAGTTTCATTAGGGAATACCTTCTTAGCCCATGCTTCACTTGGAATACCTGCGATAACCCATTGATATTTGTTATCCATTTGCTCACGATATTTCATTATAGTTGGACCTAAAGCCATTTTAACTTTAGTATATTTATCTTGATCAACACCTTTTAATGCATCAGGATCATCAGATGTAATATAAATTCTTGCAGGTAATGTATCAACTTGATGTTGTAATTTTTCTTCTTTCCATTTTGGCATTTCAGATAATGTTTTTAATGATTGATATTTATATGCTAATCTAGTAATTTGATCATCTGACCATTCAACCATAACACTTCTAGCTTTTGCTTTATAAGCAGCTTCTGCAACTAATTCAGCAAAATATGCTTCATTTACTCTAGCTTGAATAATAACATCTTGTCCCTTTTGTACATTTGCACCAATTTCAACAATTAGCTTTGCATAATTTTTTAATAAAGTCTTGTTCATTATTTTCTATTCCTTTCAATAAATTCTTCAATTTCTTCTGTAGTCTTTATTATTTGTGGACTTAACCACTCTGCACCATTTTCTGTAATTAAAATATCATCTTCAATACGAATACCAATACCTTCTTCAGAAATATATAAGCCTGGTTCATTTGATATTATTGATCCTGGTCTTAGGCCATCATATTCACATAAGTCATGACAATCAAGACCTATATGATGGCTTACTCCATGATAATAATATTTAGATACATCCTCAGGTTTATTAATTAAACCAATTCTCATTAATTCTTTTTCATAATATTTGATTAAGATTTGGTTTAATTCTCTTGTTGTAATTCCTGGCTTTGCACTATCAAAGACAAGCTTTTGTCCATTTAATACAATATCGTATAATTCCTTTTGTCTTTTACTAAATTTACCAGATACAGGGAATGTTCTTGAAATATCAGAACAATACATATTTAAGCTACATCCTAAATCAAATAAAATTAAATCGCCATTTTTAGCTAAATCTTTATTTTCCATATAATGTAAGCAAGTAGCATTTTTACCTGATGCAGCTATTGTAGGAAATGCATATCCTGTTGCACCATAATATTTAATCGCTTGGTCAAAATATGATTCTAATTGGTATTCATATGCTTCAGTAATATTAGCTAATATATTTTTTATACCTTTATTAGTAATTTCAATTGCCTTTTTCATTTCTTCAATTTCTTCAGGCTCTTTTACTGTTCTTGCTTTAGTAAATAATAATCTACCATTTAATATATTTAACCATGGTAATTTTTCTTTTAATTCTTTAGCAAATAATTGATCTTCATTTAATTTATCTGAAGATGTATCAATATCTAGATATAAATTATTAGCATATGATAATAAGCTCATTAAATTCTTATTAAAATTTTCTAAATATCTAATATCTGTAATTCCTGATAAATTTGAAACTTCTTCTTTAGATAAAGGGGCTCCAACCCATTTAGCCTTAAATTCATCATATGGATTAATAAATATCATTTCTGTAGTTTTATTTTTTATTTTTGTTAATACTACAATATTTTCAAATTCTAATACACCAGATACATAATAATAATTTCTATTAACGTTATATGCTTGTTTAAAAATGTCATCATCGCCATTTTTTCTTGAGAATATAACGAAAACGGAATTATCAATCATTTGATCTAATATCTTTTTACGATTCTTTTTAAATAATTCTTTATTCATTTTACTACCTCAAATCCATACATATTATAGTTTATAACTATAATCTAGTCAATTATGACAAAAGCTTTCCAATAGATTCTTCTGAAAATTGATTCTTATATAATTCAAAATAATAGCCACGCTTATTTAATAAGTCATGATGATTACCTGATTCTACAATAGCGCCATCTTTCATAACTAATATTATATCAGCATTTACTACAGTAGATAATCTATGAGCTATCATAAATGTAGTTCTACCTTTCATAGTTATATCTATCGCACTTTGAATTTTAGATTCAGTTTCTGTATCAATTGATGAAGTTGCCTCATCTAATATTAATATTTTAGGATCATTAACTATAGCTCTTGCGAAAGATATCAATTGCTTTTCACCAAGTGATAGTTTTCCTCCACCTTCACCTACATTAGTATTATATTTATCTTCTAGTTTTTCAATAAATTCATCAGCATGTACTAGCTTTAATGCATTTATACATTCTTCATCTGTTGCTTTTAAATTACCATATCTTACGTTTTCTAAGATAGTACCCGTAAATAATTGAGGAGTTTGTAATACATAGCCTAAATTAGAATGTAGCCATGTTATACTTCTTTCTTTATAATCTTTATTATCAATTAAGATATTACCTGATGTTGGTTCATAAAATCTACAAATTAAATTAACTAATGTAGATTTACCAGAGCCTGTATGACCAACAAGTGCTACACTTTGTCCTGCTTTTATTTTTAAATTAAAATTTTTTAATACTTCTTCACCATTATTATATTTAAATGTAACATTTTTGAATTCTACATCGCCAATTAATGGTTCAAAATTCTCATATTTTGGTTCGAAGATAGTACCATATTTTTCAATAACCTCAGGGCTATCAAATATTTCTGGCTTTTCTTCTGTTAACGCAATAATTCTTTCAGCTGATGCCTGTGCCTGTTTAAATTCTCCTAATATTGAAGATATATTCATTACAGGGTCAAAGAATTTAATTGTATAATCTACAAATATGTATAATAGTGGTACATTTATTGCTAAAATAGCACCTACATAAATAGTTGTACCTACTGCTGCATAACATGTAATAAATACAATAGGACCAAATAATGCTGATAACATTACAGCTCTTAAAGATGCTCTTTTATATTTAAATGCTTTATATGTAAATTCTTCATTATTTGAATCTTCAATTACTAAAGATTTAGTAGCCTTTGCACCCATGAATCCTTCATTTAATGCGGCAGTTATTTTAGAATTTTCTTTTCTTGCATTTCTATATGCCTTTAATATTTTTGAATTAATAAATATAGTAACAGCTAATATTATTGGTAATATTATGATTATTATTAATGCTAATTTAATATTTAATACCATTAATATACCAAGTATTCCAAACATTGTTAATATACCCCAAAGTAAGTCAACTACACCCCAAGATATAATTTCTGATAATTTTCTTGAATCGCTTGTTAAACGAGCCATAATCCAGCCTTGTGCTGTTTTATCAAAATATGAGAATGGAAGCTTTTGTAAATTTAGATATGCTTCTTTTCTTAATTCATATGAGGTATTAACCTCAACCTTACCTGCAAAGAAGATAAAGCTAAAGATTGTTAATCCATATATAATAGCAACACCAATATATAATGCAATAAATATATTAACATTATCAAATGATGGATTATCTCCAAAATAATGTTCTAGGGCATACTTGTTAATAAATGGATATAATGTATCTAATGTTGCTAAAAAAGCAACTGATACTATTAAACCTATAGCTGGTCCTTTATGCTTAAATACTGTTTTTAATATTTTTCTCCAAGGATGGTTATCATAATGACTTTGATTATCTTCTAATTCTTCTAAATCTTCCATATTATGCTACCTCCTTCTTTAATACATCAATAAATTCTTTTTCAAGGTCACCTTGAATTCCCCATAATTCTTTATATAATCCAGGTTTATCCTTTAATTCGTCATGAGTTCCTGATTCAACGATTTTTCCATCGTCTAATACTAAGATTAAATCAGCTTCCTTAGCTGTTGTGGTTCTATGAGTTATAATAATCATAGTTTGATTTTGATCTTTTACCTTTAAGGCTTTCCTAATTAAAACATCAGTTTCTGTATCTAGTGCAGATAAAGAATCATCAAAGATTATTACTGGTGCTTCATCAATTAACATACGTGCTATCGCAACTCTTTGTTTTTGTCCACCAGATAGTGTTGTTCCTTTTTCACCAACTACTGTTTTATAACCCTTATCAAACTTAATTACTTCGTTATGTATTGCAGCCTCTTTTGCTGCAGAAATAACCTTGTCCTCAGATATTTTTGGATTAGAAATAGCTATATTTTCATATACAGTTCTTGAAAATAAGAATGGATCTTGTAATACATATTTAACATTTTTTCTTAGATATTTCTTTTCAATAGTTTTTAATTCATGGCCATTAATATAAACATTACCAGAATCATAATCTAAAAATCTTGCTAATATATTACAAATAGTAGATTTGCCTGAACCAGTTTTTCCTACTAAGGCAACTGTTTGACCAGTTTTAATTTTAAAAGAAATATCATTTAATAATGATTTATTAGTATCACTAAATTTAAATGAAACATTTCTAAATTCAATATCACCTGTTAATTTAGGAGTTTCTTTTCCATCATCTTCAAATTCAGTTTTTAAATCTAATATTTCACCAATACGCTTAGCAGCAACATTTGCCTTACCAAATGAGGCAATAGTTCTTCCAAGGCCTCTCATTGGCCATACTAGCATATTCATTAATAGCATTGCTGCAATAATATCAGCTCCACCAAGTGTACCTGATTTTGCAAGCATTATACCTGTAAATACTGTAACTGCATATTGTAAGAATACTATTGCATCTGATGTGCCCCAAAATGCTGCCATTACTGTATTAAATTTAGCATTCTTTATTGTATATTCCTTATTAGCTTCATCCATTTTTTCAAATTCATATTTTTCATTTGAAAATGCTCTAACTACTCTTGCTCCATTGACATTTTCTTGAATAATGGTAGTCATATTGCTTTCTACTTTTTCGATTTCATCAAATTTCTTATTACAATATCTAAAATATAATATAGATGAAATAGCTGTTATAGGCACAATTAATAAGCTTACCCACATTAATGTTGTAGATATTTTAGCTACTTGATATGCACCTATTCCTACTGTAACAAATATACCAATAAAATTAGGAACTTGTGTTGATACGAAATTTGCAACTTGATCAATATCAGATGTTGATCTTTGAATTAAATCACCTACATCTGAATTACTATGATATGAAAATGGTAAATCACATATATGCTTATATAGCTTAATTTTTAATCTATAGCCTATATATTGCGCTAATGCACCTTGCATATAATTATCAATAAATCTTAATACGCTTCTTATTGCCTGTAATAATATCATAGACATTGAAACCATTAATATTATATTTAATGTAGTATCACCATTTTTAAAGATATTTACTAAAAAACTAGGTAAGGCAACTTTTTCTATATCACCATACCCTAAAACTGCAAAAGAATATTGAACAAAAAGTGGTAAATATGAATATAACCACTGTAATAATATTGATAATAAAATTATCGCTATAAATAGTGGAATATATCTTAAACTCCATTTACAAATACGCTTTATGCCACTCATAATTACACCTTCTCTCCATAAAAAAAGCCCTCAAAAAGGGCTAAATACTAATCTAGTGGGATTACATTTGTTTTCTTTTCTGTGCCAACTACAATAGATGTATCAATGTTAGATACATGAGGTACAGCTAAAAGCTTATCAAATACGAAATCTCTATAATACTGGAAGCTCTTTGCTACTATTTTAAGTAAGAAAGCAGCCTCACCTGTAATAGTATAACATTCAATTATTTCAGGAATCTTTTTAGCTTCTTCAATAAAGTTATTAGATGTCTCTCTATTAAGTGGAGACATAGATACCTTAGCGAAACAAGTTATTTCAAATCCTAATATTTTTTCATCAACTACCGCTGTAAATTGCTTTAATACCTTTTGTTCTTTTAAGTTTTTTACTCTAAGTAAACAAGATGATGGCGCAAGACCAATCTTTTTAGATAAATCTATATTAGATATAGATGAATCTTCTTGTAAGTACTTTAAAATCTTTTTATCAAATTCATCAAAATTAAGTGTAGACATATTACTCCCTCTTTCAATAAAATGTATTATAATTTTAACACAATTAAAAAAACTTGTCAAAGATTATTCGGCAAAATATATATTTTTTTATTAAAAATTCGACGAATTTTATTCGTTTTAAAAAATCATATTTTCATTTTGAAAAAATTAAAAAGAATCACCAATTTTATAGTGATTCTAATTTAAAATTTTAAGAATGAATATACTTTAGTCTTTTTACATATTAAAGATTTAATAATTGGTACAAATTTAGATACATAGCCTCTTACACTAAATATTGTAGATATATCAGGGTTATCCTTTATATATAAAGATAAGGTATCTATAAGCTTAGGATCATCAATTCCTTCAAATTTCCATATAGCTAATATTTCACCTGTAAAGAAATTATACATTAATACATATATTATTTCATTTACTGTTATTAAATCTAAGCATATTCTTATTTCTTTATATTTATCTAGCATATTTTTATATGCTTCTTTTATATTTTTATCATAATCCATTTCATATAATTCAATGAATTTTTTATGAAGCATATTTATATTTCTATCTGATATTTCTATATTCTTATTTGCAAGTAGATCACATATTTCATCTCTACCCTTATTTTTAATAGTTTTTTCATAATCTATCATGCAAACTGTTTTAGTAGAATATGTATATCCTCTAAACGCTAATTTATTAGCAGTTTGAGAGAAATATACAGTATCCATACATTTAGGGCATTTATATCCTAAATTTTTAATTCTTATTGTTTTACCAGATGAAAATTGTACTACCTTGTTAGATATAGCATAACAATATTTTAATTGATTACCACATATAGGACATGATAATATTTCAGGCTTATAAACCTTAACTGATTTTACATTAAGATCTTTCATAAAGAATTACCATAAATATGCGGCACCAAGCATACCTGCGTCATTACCGATTTTAGCTCTTTTAATACTTACATCCTTTATAGCATAATGTGCATATCTTTTGTAATAGCTTGTTATTTTATCAATTAAAATATCACCAGCATTAGATACACCACCACCAATATAGAAGACATCTACATCTACTGCAAGCTCAATTATTGATATTGCTCTACCTAATGCATCAGCTACTACATCTAAGACAAATAATCCAAGTGGATCATTTTCTTTTGCAGCATCTAATACATCCTTAGCTGACATTTCTTTTTTAATTTTTGTTTCAAATGCATTATAATATTGCTTTGCAAGTCTTACAATACCTGTTGCAGATGCGATTGTCTCTAGGCATCCATTTAAGCCACATGAGCATTTATAATTATGAACATAATCAACAAACATATGTCCTACTTCTCCACAATTAGAGTGGCTTCCATCTCTTACACGTCCATCGATTACAAGTCCACCTCCAACACCTGTACCAAGTGTTAGCATATATGCAGATTTTGTTTTTGAATCATCTGCAAGTAATTCTCCTAGTGCTGCAGCATTTGCATCATTTGTAGCATATACTTTTGCATCAGGAAAATATTTATTAAATACTGGCTTTATATCATAATTTTCAATACCAACATTAGGCAATTTATCAATTAATGTACCTACAACATGGCCAGGTAGGCCAACACCAATTCCATCTATTTTATAATTCTTTTCCTTCGCATAAGCCAATACTTTTTCACATACATCTTGAAATAATGTTTCTTTTTTAGTTTCAACAACTAATCTATCAACTATTTTATAGTTATCAATAAATCCAACCTTTACTGTAGTTCCACCTACATCTACTCCAAGTCTCATTAAAAATCTCCTCCAAAAAGCATCTTTATTACATCCTCTACTTGATTACTAGATGCTTTACCAAAGGCACATAGATTCGAAAAATGCTCACAATTATTAGAAATTAAATTATAAGTACCAAGTCCTGTGCCTACTTTGCTTTTAGCAAATTCTATTATTTCATCATTACTTCTTTTATTTTTTAATTCTTGATTAGTATAGGTTCTTACCTCAACTTTTCCACCATTTAAAAATTCATCTAAAGTAGTTACTATTATTAATGCATTTTCAGGTGATATTTCGCTTCCCTTAGGAGATGCGAATTGATATACATGAGAGTCATCCTCATATATACCATGGTGATAATAAAAACCTCTATTTACTCTAATTTGATTACCATATTCTGGCTTTTTAAATTCCCACATATTAATTACCTCATCAAGTAATTATTATAATATATATCTATAATATTTTAAATAAATTTATGGAAAAATTATCACAATTCTATAAATATTTAATCATCTCATCAAATATTTCTTTATAGTGGTCATCTATAATACCAAAATCCATTTTCTTATAACTCCATAAAGCTCTTCCTATACCATAGTAATTAAATGCATCATTAATATGCTTAATCCAAGCTAAGCTTGATTTTAAATCAGCTCTATCAATAACTCCGTATTCTCCACAATAAAGTGCTACATTATATTTATTAGCTAAATCAACTGCTTCTTTAAATAGATTAATAAAGAAGTTTTCCTTTAATAATTTCAATGCATTATTTGCATCACCTAATGTACCATTAGTTAATGCTGGTACTATTTTACATATTTCTCTATATTTATTTTCATCTACAGGATATCCTATTCTAAAATCAACAGGCATTTTTTCTACCCAAGGTGCACCTTGATGAGTAAATGCCATTGGTTCATAACAATGTACATTAAATATAATATTATTATCATATGGTGCTGGTATATATTTAACAGCTAACACACTTGAATATCCTACACCGCCATATAATATTTTTACATTAGGTGCATTTTTTCTAATCACCTTAATGCATCTTAATGCTAAATCATTCCATTCATTTATTACATCAAATGATGTAACCTCATTTAGCATTTCAAACATCATCATATCTGAATATTTAGCATATCTTTTAGATAATCTATCCCATATATCTAAAAATAACTTCATTAGCTTTTCATTTGTAAAAAATCCTTCAGAGTAATCGAAATCATCAAATGTGTATCCTGGGGCTTTATGCAAATCTAATACGACATTTAAATTATGCTTTTTACACCAAGATATACATAAATCAATATATTTATATCCTATTGGATTATCACACATTTTCTTTTCGTCATATATATTTTCAAAATCAACTGGTAAACGTAAGTGATCACAACCCATATCCTTTATTCTTTTAATATCATCTTCTTTTATAAAAGAATCTAGATGCTTAATATCTAAAGAGCCTTGTGATAACCAACCACCTAAGTTTACTCCTTTAACGAATCCTTCTAATTTAATCATTTTCTACCTCAAAATAATATTCTACTGTCTCATTATATTTTTTATTTTTTAATAATATATCCTTTTTATCATTTAAAAAGGCACTATTAATTGTGTTAGGATGATACATACATTCTAAGCATATTGCATAATATGGCATCATCAATTTATCATTATTCATTAATAATTTTTCAACGTAATTACATGTATAAATCACTACTGTAGGGTATGTTGTCTTAATTTTTAATACTCTTTTTGATTCTTCATCCTTTAAGATAATATTAAAATCATCATTAGAATCAAATATATATGGGAAATCATAACCATTAGTATTATCAATTATTTCTTTATCATTTATATAATCGCCTATTTTATGCATATTTTTAAATGAATAAATCTTTTTACAATCAACTATTTCTTGTGGAATTAATTTTTCAATTCTTTCCATTTTTGAAGCGTTTATATAAAGGTTATGATTTAATACATTTGATTTAGCATTACCACTTAAATTAAAATATGAATGATTTGATAAATTACATAATGTATCATCACTTGCGATTGCATCATATGTGACAGTTAATTTATTTATTTCTTTATATAATCTATATATTACTTTAATGATAATATCTCCAGGATATCCTGATTCTAAAGCTTTTGAATAATATGAAAATATTACCTCAAAGTAATCATTACATTCTACTTTAGTATATTCAAATTCTTTGTATGAAATACCATCAATTCCTCCATGTAAACCATTAGGATCATTAGAATTTATAGTATATTCTTTACCATTTAATATAAATTTAGAATTTGAAATTCTTCCTCCTGTTCTACCTATTGTTTTACCAAGGTAGCTTCTTTCAGTTATAAAATCATCTTCATTTTTTGGTGTATATAAAATAGATTCTAATTTTTTATTTTTATCTATAGTTTTAATATCATATATAGATGCCCCTATATTTGATAATGTAACTATAGTATTGAATTTATTTTTTATTTCAATAAAATATACCATTTTATATTCCACCCTTTTCTATAATCTTTTTATATTCGAAATATGAATCCTTTTCAATTCTTTTTCCTGTATTATAATCAATGTAAACTAATCCAAATCTCTTTTTAAGTCCATAGCTCCATTCGAAATTATCAAATAAACTCCAATAGAAATATCCTTTTATTGGAATTTCTTTTGAAACTCTATCTAATTCAATTAAATATCTATTGATATAATCTATTCTTTCTGGGTCATGTACCTTATTATCTAGAGATACTATATCATTATTACAAAATCCATTTTCAGATATTATAATTGGTAATTTATATCTTTCATATAAATATTTAGGCCCATAATATAATGCCTTAGGCACAACCTGAAGCCAATCAATATTACCTTCAGGATATCCAAATGGAAATGCCTCTTTTACTAAATTATTAGATTTATCTAATGAATAAAATGTAGCACTATATATATTTTGATAAATATAATCTAATGGTTGATGAATTAATTCTAAATCCTCTTTTTTTATATTAGGTAATATATCCTTAAATATTTCATAATATTCTTTAGGATAATCGCCTAAAAATATAGGATCACTATAAATTGATACATCATTTGCATATTCATTATCTCTGTTTACATTAAAATATTCTTTATAACACTTTTCATATAACAATTTATTATTTATATCTGTAGGAATCATTGGTCTTGAGCATGGTGCAAATCCTATTTTAGAATTTTTAACATTCTCTCTTATTACCTTTACAGCCTTACCATGGCATAATAATAGATTATGTATTGCGTGTAGCATATCCTTATCATTATATTTAACCCCAGGTGCGTGATTACATATATTATGTCCTAAAAACATAATACATTGTGGTTCGTTAATTGTAATATAATCTGTAACTAAGCCATCTAAGGCTTTAGTTACTACATCAGTATAATGCATGAAATAATTTGATATATCATCATTTAAAAAGCCACCTAAATCTTCAAGCCACATAGGCATATCCCAATGATATAATGTGACATATGGTTTAATATTATATTTTAATAATTCCTTACATAAATTAATATAATAATCTAATCCCTTTTGATTAGGTTTATTAGATTCATCGATTACTCTTGACCATGAAATAGAAAATCTATATGCCTTAACACCTAAATTAGCTAATATTTTACAATCGTCTTTATATTTTATATAGCTATCACAAACTACACTTCCATCGCTATTATCTAATATTTTCCCAGGTGTTTTAGTAAATCTATCCCATATGTTTTCAACCTTTCCATCTTTATTTATTGAGCCCTCAATTTGATATGATGCGGTTGCACAACCAAATATAAAATCTTTATTAAACATATGTCCTCCTAAAAATAAAGACAATGGCGTGCCATTGTCTCATATTTAATCTTATCCTTTTACAGAACCAGATGTTAAATTCTTCAAGATAAATCTTGAGAAAATTAAATATACAATTAATAATGGTACGATAGCTAAAAGCATTACCATATAAACTCTACCTAAATCGAATGATGCCGGATTAGATTGGTCATTTAATATAGCTAATACTAATGGTATTGTCTTATAATCATTTCCTTTATTTGCAAGTAATAGCTGAGGAACGAAATAGTTGTTCCAGCTAGATACGAATGCAAATATGAATTGAATTGCTAAAGCTGGCTTTAGAATAGGTAAAACCATACCATGGAATATTCTAAATTCACCTGCACCATCAACTCTTGCTGCTTCTACCATTTCCTTTGGTAAAATTGATTCAAGATATTGCTTCATATAGAAAAATACTATAGGTGAAGCAACAGATGGTAATATTAATGGCATATATACCATAATAGGATTATTAGATGTTGTAAATCCTAAATCATTACACATCTTTACTAAACCAATTGCACCAACTTGTGATGGTACCATCATAACTAATAAGATAAACATAAATGCAAATCTTTTAAATTTAAAGTTATACATATGAATACCATATGCTGTAAATGCACTGAAGTAAACACATAATACTGCACTTATAAATGAAATAATAAAGCTATTTAAGAATCCTCTAAATACAGGTAAGCTTGTACTTGTTAAGCTTTTCCAGTTATCACCAAAATGCGTACCAGGAATAAAGCTAAATCCTGTTTGGATTTGAGCTGTATTTCTTGTTGAATTTATGATTAATACATAAATTGTGAATAAACACATTAAAGACAATATTACTAAAACTAAATATGCAATTATTCTTCTTGTTGTTAGTAATGCAATAGCCTTGAAACTTTTAGCATCATGTCCTGCGCCCCTAGTGTCTAATATTTGTTTTTCATTTCTACTTTCCATTAGATGTCACCTTCTTACGCTTTTTTTGAACAGTGTCTCTATAAGAAATAAAGTATACTGCAACACTTAATGCTGCTGTCATTATGAATATAATTACAGAAATAGCACCTGCATCACCATAATTCTGGCTTGTTCTAAATGTCATATTTAAGAACATAATCAATGTTTCAGAAGTCATATCTGGTCCACCAGAGTTTCTTGTAAACATTTGAGCAACGTCGAATAATTGAATACCACCAATTAATGATGTAATAAATACATATACGAAAATTGGCTTTAATAATGGCATTGTAATATCAAAGAATGTTCTAAATGCGCCTGCACCATCTACTGTTGCAGCTTCAAATACATCCTCATCAATACCCATTACACCACTCATTAATAATAATGTAGTATTACCAAACCACATTAAGAAGTTCATTAAACCAATAACTGCTCTTGTTGACCAAACAGATGATAATACATCGAATTGCTCGTGTAATATACCCATATCCATCAATAGGTTAATTACTGGTCCACTTGGTGATAATAATGTAATGAATAAGAAACCAAATGCTGATGCCATGATTAAATTTGGCATGTATATAACAGTTTTAAAAAATCTTTGTCCTTTTAATTTTAATCTTCTATCTGTAAACCAAACTGCAAGTAATAATGATACTACGATCTGTGGAACGAAACATAATATCCATAATATTAAAGTATTACCTAAATACTTCATAAAATTAGATGCAGTAAATAGCTTTATATAATTATTTAATCCTACAAAATTTGGACCAATATCTGTCAAGCCTGATGAATACATCTCAAAGAAGCTATAAAAGAATGTTTGAAGTAATGGCCACAAAGAAAATATAGCATAAATTATGAAAAAGGGAATTATGAATATATAGCCCCATTTTGCATAATTAACTTTTTTTCTTGAGGTAGATAAAGGTTTATTTTCTGATACAGAAATCTCATTTACCATTAAATATTTACCTACTTTCGTTTTAATTTAAATTAGGGCAGGCAATCATGCCTGCCCTATGAAATATTATTTCTTTAATTCTGGATATACTGTAGTTACTTTAGAATAGAAGTTTTCCCAAGCTTTATCTTCAGTTATTGTACCAGCAAAGTAATCCTTCATTGCTTCTTGTAACTTTTCATTGATACCTTGATCGTATGCAGAAACATTCTTCATATCAATCTTTGGTGCTGCTTCAGAGAATAGTTTAACATGGTTTTGACCACCTAAGAATTCTGAACCATATGAAGCATCGTTAGCAAGCTTAGTCATTGCTACTGTATTATTAGTATAATCTTGAGTGTCTCTTGTAATCTTTTCAGCAATTGTAGCATCACAAGTTAACTTCTTCATGATATCTAATACTTGGCTCTTATTATCAGTACCGTTTGCTGCTGCAATCCAAGTACCACCCCAATAATAAGCTGCAGGTCCTTGGCATACTCTATATTTACCAATTAGATCTTCACCCTTATCATTCTTAATTGCTGCATTACCAGCTAATGTGAAGTTAATACCCCAAGTTGAATAGAAGAAACCAAATGTATTACCATTAATAGTTTGTTGCTTATTCCAGTTATCATCCCATAATGATGTCTTGTTGTTATAACCCTTGTCTGTATATTCCTTAGTTTGCTTAATCCAAGTCTTTAAGCTTTCATCAATAACAATCTTCTTATTCTTATTTACTAGTGGTGCTTTGATGTTATTAGAGAATACTCTATATGAATCATCATAACCAGAAAGCATTGCATATCCTTTTGCCTTCATGTCAGCTGCAACACTATCAAATTTTGTCCAGTCAGCTAATTTAGCTTGAACTTGATCAGGATCATGAGTACCTAATACTTTATCAGCAATATCTGTTCTATATGCGAATAGACCAGGAGTTGCTTGCCATGAAACACCTTTTAATCTCTTATCTGCTGTAGCGATATCCTTAGTATATTGATACATATCTTTAGTATCTGTATCAGTTAAGCCTAAGTCCTTAACATCTAGAGAATAATTAGAATTTACATATTTTAAAGCATAGTCTGCTTCAAATAAGAAAATATCTACTTTATCATCAGCTGCAGCTGTTGATTGATTCTTTAAAGCAATATCTAGAGCATTTTGATATGCGTTATCCTTATTAGCTGTTTGTTGGAATTTAACAACTGTACCATCGTTTAATGTAAATTGTTCATCTTTCTTATCTTCAGACTTAATAGATGGATAATAATCTCTAAATCTTGAAATAAATTCATCATTCCATACTCTGATGTTTAAAACCTTACCACCATCAGAAACTTCAGCTTTATAAGCTTCTTTCTTACTACCACATGATGCTAGACTTATTGCAAGTCCACCTAATGCAAGCATTGCTGCTCCAGTTAAAATTTTCTTTTTCATTTCTTTTTCTTTCCCCTTTTAAAATTTTTTCTTCTTTTTCTTGTTCGCTAATTTTTTAAATGGTTTAGCCTCCATTTTTGTATGTTTTAAATCGTCAACACGATTATTTAAGCTTTTTTACTGTTTCGCCTTTTTGTAGGCCACCAATAACTAATGTTCTATCTGCGATAGTAGTTTTTGGATTTTCTATTAATTCAATTAACTTCTTTGTTGCTTGTATTCCTATTTCAGTAGAATTTTGAACATAAGTTGTTACAACAGGTCTTAAAAGCCTTGAGAGCTTTATACCATCGTAACCAACGACGCTTATATCCTCTGGAATTTTATATCCTTGTTTCTCTATCTCCGTTATCCCTCCCAAAAGTGAATAATCATCTGGATACATAATTACCGTTGGCTTTTCTTTCAAATGTAAAAGCTCCCTCGTTGCTTCTCCACTTACTTTCGGTATATGGTACCTTCCTTTCTTTATGTATTCATCATTTACTGATATATTGTTTTCATTACAAGCCTTATAGAAGCTTGCAATTCTCTTTTGAGTTACTGAAGTATCATCACCTGTAATAAATGCAATCTTTTTATGTCCCATTTCAACTAAGTAGTTAACTATGTCTCTAACACCTTGTACGTTATCTGAAACAACTGATGCTACATCATTAAATTCATAATCAATTGTTACAGTAGGTATTTCACTTTCAACAAGCTTTACTACTTCTGCATCCTTGAAATCGACAGATGCAATTATTACACCATCAACATTTCTATACTTAGCATGCTCATAAAATGTTAAGTAGTTTTTACCGAAATGGTGAGAGATGAATGTTATATCATATCCATACTTCTCTGCTTCATCCTTTATAGAATTAAGCATTGATGAGAAATATTCATGTTCTAATCCTGAACTTGTTTCATCTACGAATAGAACACCAATGTTATAACTTCTTTTAGTCTTAAGTAATCTAGCAGATGCATTTGGGATGTAACCCATCTCTCTTGCAATTGTTCTGATATACTCGGCCGTTTTTGGATTTAGATCTGAATCACCATGCAATGCTTTACTAACAGAGGCAATTGACAATCCACATCGCTCGGCTATATCCTTGATCTTAACCATATTATCACCATTTTTTCTAAACTTCTTAAACGTTTTCGTACCTTTATTATATGTAAACGTTTTATAATTGTCAATACCTTTTCGAAAAAAATTTAAAATTCTTTTTTAATACCCGTTTTTTTGAAAAAATATATTAAAAAGTATAAAAATTGGGTTGATTTCTATAAAAATCCTATATATAATTAAGAAAAAGGATAACTTAAACGTTTTCGAAAAAGTGAATGAGGGAGTCAAATATGAAATTTGGACATTTTGATGATAAAGAATATGAATATGTAATAACAAATTATAATACTCCTCTTCCTTGGATTAATTATTTTGGACAAGATGGATTCTTCAGCTTAATGAGTAATACATGTGGCGGATATATGTTTTATAAGGATGCTAAGCTAAGAAGAATTACAAGATTCAGATATAATAACGTTCCAAGAGATTATGGTGGAAGATATTATTATATTAATGATAATGGTACTATATGGAATCCTGGATTTCTACCACTTAAAACTAAATTAGACAGTTATAAGTGTAGACATGGCTTAGGCTATAGTATATTCGAAAGTGAAAAAAACAATTTAAAATGCGAACTATTATGTTTTGTTCCATTAAATGATTTATGTGAAATTAATCAAATAACTTTAACTAATAATAGTAAAGAAACTAAAAAAGTTACACTTCATGGCGTAATTGAATGGTGCTTATGGAATGCAGTTGATGATCAAACTAATTTCCAAAGAAACTGGAATATTGGTGAAGTTGAAATTGATGATACTACTATTTACCATAAAACAGAATATAGAGAAAGACGTAATCATTATGCTTTCTATCACACTAATATTAAGCATGATGGATTTGATTCTGATTTAGACACATTTATGGGTTTATATAATTCTTGGTGTGATCCTAATGCAGTATTAAATAAAACATCTTATAATTCTGTTGCTTCTGGTTGGGCACCAATTGCTTCACATATGTTTAATCTAGAAATTAAACCAGGTGAATCAAAAACAATTATTTTCCAAACAGGTTATGTTGAAAATCCTGAAGACAAAAAATTTGAGCGTCTTCATGTAATTAATAAAGAAAAAGCATATGAATTACAAAATAAATATGCTACTAAAGAACAAGTATTAAAAGCATTTAATGAATTAAAAAATAAATGGGTAACTCTATTATCTACATTAAATGTTAAATCTGATAATGAAAAATTCGACCGTATGGTTAATATTTGGAACCAATATCAATGTATGGTTACATTTAATATGTCAAGATCTGCTTCATATTATGAATCAGGTACAGGTCGTGGTATGGGATTTAGAGATAGCTGCCAAGATTTATTAGGCTTCTTACATTTAATTCCTGAAAAATCTAGAGAACGTATTAAAGATATTGCATCAATTCAATTTGAAGATGGTTCTACTTATCACCAATATCAACCACTTACAAAACGTGGTAATGCAGATATCGGTGGAGGATTTAATGATGATCCACTTTGGTTAATTGCTGCAGTAAGCCAATATATAAAAGAAACTGGCGATTATACAATATTAAATGACCCTACACCATTCAATAATAAGGAAGGATCAGAAAAGCCATTAATTGACCATTTAAGAGCTTCTCTAAATTATATTATTACACATAAGGGTCCACATGGCTTACCTCTAATTGGTAGAGCTGACTGGAATGACTGCTTAAATTTAAACTGCTTCTCTAAGACTCCAGGTGAATCTTTCCAAACTGCATCTAATTTTGAATCAGGAAAAGCTGAATCAGTATTTATCGCAGGTATGTTTGTACTATATGGAAAAGAATTCGCTACTATCTTAAAACATATTGGTAATAACGATGAAGCTAATAAAATATTAGCTGAGGTTAAATCAGTTGAAGATGCAACTGTAAAATATGGTTGGGATGGAGAATGGTTCGTTAGAGCTTATGATGCATTTAGTAATAAAGTTGGAAGCCATGAATGCGAAGATGGTAAAATCTTCGTTGAACCACAAGGCTTCTGTACTATGGCAAGAATCGGTGAGGATTTAGGCTATGGTAAAAAGGCTCTAGATTCAGTTGAAAAGATTTTAACTAATGATTATGGTGTTGAAATATTACATCCATGCTATAAAGAATATCACATCGAGCTTGGTGAAGTTTCCTCATATCCTATGGGATATAAAGAAAATGGTTCAGTATTCTGTCATAATAATCCATGGATTGTTATAGCAAATACAGTAATTGGTAATAATGAAAGAGCATTCGATGTATATAGAAGAAATTGTCCTGCATATTTAGAGGAGGTATCAGAAATCCATAAAACTGAGCCTTATATCTATTCACAAACAATTGCAGGTAGAGATGCTAAAAACTATGGTGAGGCTAAAAATAGCTGGTTAACAGGTACTGCATCATGGACAATGTATGCTGCAAGCCAAGCAATCCTTGGTATTAAGCCAGATTATGATGGATTAATGATTGATCCACACCTACCAAAAGAAATTAAACATGCCAAAGTAACAAGAATATATAGAGGAATCAAATATAATATAACTATTGATAACACTTCTTCAGGTAAGTATCTGATGACTATTGATAATAAGGCCGTTGATGGAAAAATAATTCCATTCAATAAGGAACTTCCTGAAGTTAATGTTAAAATAACACTCTAATTTTTCCTTCTCTTGGGTAAGCCGGTAATTAATTTTACCGGCTTATTGCTTTATATAAACAACAAAAAGGCACTGTTTGCACAGTGCCTTAAATCATTATTTATTCTTCATTCTTCTTATATTTAACTAATGTTAATATATTTTCATTATTAGCATATTCATATGTTACTTTGTCCATAATTTTCTTAACCATGAATATTCCAAGTCCACCGATTTCTCTATCTTCAGATGATGCATTAATATTTGGATCTTCCTTTTCAAGTGGATTAAATGGTACACCACGATCTTTAAATACAAATGTAATATGATCTCTAAACTTAGATAGAGTTATTACAACTGTACCAGTTCCTTCATATGCATATTTTGCAACATTAACAAATACTTCTTCTAATGCTGTATTAATCATTATTATATCTCTATTAGAGAAATCTAACAATTTTAATAATGATGATGAATAATCAAATAAATTATCTAATTCTTTAACATCTGCAGGGAATGTTCTACTTTCTGATACCAAATTTTCATTATTATAATTAAACATTAATATTGTAATATCATCAAATTGCTTTGCATTTTCTGCATATAAATCTATATCTGTTCTTAAGCTATTAACAAATAATTTAGGTGATAAATCTCTATTTTTCTTAGCAAATGCTAATAATCTTGCTTCACCATATAATTCATTATGGCTATTATGAGCTTCTGTTACACCATCTGTATATAATAATATTTTATCTTTATTATTTAATACAATTCTATTTTCAGTATACTTAGATTCAGTAAATGCACCTAATACTACACCTGGCTTATCATTAGAATAAAATTCATTTCCATCACTAAATATAATGATTTTATTGTGTCCTGCATTAGTAAATCTAATCTCACCTGTAGCTAAATCAATAATACCTAACCAGCAAGTAACAAATATATTTGCATCATTATTAGAACATAAAGCTTGATTTGCTCTTTTCATAATTGTTGCTGTATCTGATTTTAATGTTAATGTTAATGATTTAATTAATGTTTCTGTTTTCATCATAAATAATGCTGCAGGAACACCCTTACCAGATACATCTGCCATAACCAATGCTAAATGAGTTTCATCAATATAAAAATAATCAAAGAAATCTCCACCTACTTCTTTAGCAGGATCCATAAGACCAAATATATTATTTTTATTATCATCTTCTAATTCTTTAGGTAATACACTATATTGGATATCTGTTGCGACCTTTAATTCAGAATCTTGTCTATGCTTTTCTTCAAGTAGACCAGCTTCTTTTGATAATAATCTTAAAGATCTTCTAGATACTCCATATGCAATATTAGAAATTATTAATAAAATAAGTACTCTTGGTAAATAATAATATGTAAATACTTTAGCATATCTATTATCACCTTTTACATCTCTTAGATAATCTAACCAAGCCCTTCTATCTTCAAATGTCGAGGAGTCTGAATTAAATTGTCTAATTATTGTTTTACCATCATAATCATATACTGTAATATCTTCAGCACCATTTAATAAATTGGAATCCCATTCACCTAAAAACATACCTGCATATATTGCAATAAACATTAATAGTGCAACTAAAATGAATGTACATAATGATAATTTAGGATCATAGTAATGGTTTACTAAGACAATACATGTTGTCCACATTAATATACCATGCTTAGGAATTATTATATTAAGGGCAAATACACCAATTATAAACTGAATAATTAAAAAGTATTTAAATGCTGGTTTTTCAATTATTTTAGTTTTTGTATAAAAATATGTTGAACCAAATGCGACAATTAAAATAGGGAATAAAACTGATACCAATAAAAATGTATGATTAGAAACCTTAAAAACTCTTACTAAATACAAGATCCAAACAAGAATTACTACAAGCGCAGAAAAAATACACCCTTTTGCTAATTCTTTATTAGCATCTACTTCGTTTTTGTGATATATTTTTCTATTAATTTCAAGATTCTTTTTATTATTCATTATTCTATACCATCAAATACCTTTGAAACTAAATTTCTAAATTCTTTATATGCATTTGTATCTTGTAATTCATCGAAGCATTTTGTTAATTCGACATATCTCCATTTATGTTCTTTAGGGTTCTTTTCATTAAATCTTAGCCATAGCTTTTCACCTAATATTTTGTGATCAGTATATATAGCTCTCATATTAGATAATTTATCTCCTAAGGCAACAATTTTAGAATCAATTGAAGCCTTTTTAAGCTTTTCCATTGTTTTTTCTCTTATTTCATGCCAGCTTAAATCTTCATAATTATCTATCGCATTATTTGATTCACTTAAAACTATATCTGCAATTCTTTTACCAAATTCATTATATATATCATCATATGTAACATCTGTATCCTCAATTAAATCATGTAGTGCTGCCGCAGCTATTAGCTCTTGATCATCTGTTATAGTTGCAACAATCCCCATTGCCTCAAGAGGATGTAAAATATATGGAATATTTTTTCCTTTTCTTCTTGTGTTTTTATGATGTGTAACTGCATAAATTATAGCTTTATCTACTAGTGATGTGTCTAAATCTCTATTCTTCACTTTCATCACCAGCCTTGATTAAGCCCATACTTCTACCTATCTTAGTTAGCTTAGCCGCTGTTTTTTCATTCTGTGAACGAGGTCCATAAATAGAATCTAATAATAATTTAACAATCTTTTCGCCCATGTCCTTAGATAATATATAAACTACACATAATGCTAAAGGACCTGTCGCACTAGTTATAATATCTAAATCCTTATCACTAAATTGACGAACTGAAAATTCGTAAGCTAAATCTGAATATTCTTTAACAAAATCATCTAATTGCTTTAATGATTGGAAGCCAAATGATTTAAATACCTTTAAGAAATTCATTAAAGAAACTTCTTCTATTTCCATATTATTAATAGTGGCTATACGTTTATTTAATACAGTAAATCCGGCATTATCTAAATATTCTTTATATGAATCACCATTAAGTTCAATTTCTTCGAATTTACCATTTTTGATAACTTGTCTTACTCTTCTTCTATAATCCTCTATAGAATTTCTTATTTGACAGAATGATTCATCAGCAAGCTCTAATAGTCCGGCTAATCTATTTAAAGATCTTAGATATTCCTTTGGTATTTCTACGTCTGTCTTATAACCTGTATCATGCTGTACGGCAGCCCAGGCATGCTGTAGGATACTTCTTAATTGTATTTCAAATCTTATTTCATTAATATCTGGGTTATTAGGATCATAATATAAGCTTTTTGGTATTCTACAAATATAATGCAATGACATATATCCAAATTGATCTATATTATGCATTTTTCTTTTATCGATTGTATTATCCCAATCTACATCAAAGAATTTTTCAATCTTTGCGGCATATTTATCTACTTCATCATTATAAAAAGTAACTACTCTAGAGCCAACAATATCTGTAATATCATAAATAGATTGATACTTGTATCCCTTTAATTCTAGCTTACCAGCTAATGATTTTTCAGTTTTAATACGTGCTTCAACACTATTTACAATTGTTCCTGATTCTTTTACATATCCTTGTAATTGGTTAATAACAATTTCTTTAATTATTTCATATGTTTTTAATTTTTCTTTATATTGTTCTAATATCATTTCTGAATGAAGATCCATATAATCACTCCTTAATATTTAAGAATGTTGAAAATCCAGTCATATCAAAAACTTCTAAAACCTCATCCTTAGGATTTAAAATATTTAAAGCTCCACCTTTACCTGATAATAATTTATGAAATTTAAGTACAACTCTTAAACCAGCAGATGAAATATAATCTAAATTTTTTAAATCAAAATTCATTTCCTTTACTTTTTCAACATCTTCTTCTAATGCTTGATCTAATTCTGGTGCTGTATTAGTATCTAATCTACCAATAATAGCAACATTTAATACATTTTCGTTTAATTCCTTTTTGATGTCCATAATAATCCCCTATCTATTAAAATAAGCATTTTAATTGATAAAATTTTACCATATTTTCATTATTTTTTCAATATAACGAAAAAAGGAGATGATGTCATCTCCTTTAATTAATTATTTAGAATTATCGATTTTTTGTAATCTTCTAGGCTCTTGACCAACTAATATGATACTCATATCTTCATCAGTTATTAAAGATTCATTTAAATCTAAATTAACTGTAACACTATCTCCTACATTGTATCCTTTATCTACAACGAAGAATTTATTAGTGTTGTAATCTACATATGCATATTTAAAGTCACCATAGTCTTTTATCTCTAAAACCTTAGCCTTAAAGTGAAGTGGTCCTTCATTATCTGTATTAAATAATACTGATAAATTAGTCTTTAATAGCTTCTTTCCTTTTGTATTAAACATCTTTTGAGCAATATCAAATGGTACATCAAATAAATCTTCATTACTCTTAAATAATAATTTATCTTTTGATGGCAATTCTGCAACAACAGGTAATTTAGCTAATAAATTAATTCTATGAACTACATAATCAGCTCCTGTTAATTTCATTGCAGCAACATTAATATCAAAATTAATATCACCATCTAATACTTTTTCTTTTGGTGTTTTTAAGAATACAATAGATTTACCTGCTTTAATCCAATATAGATTTTCGTTATCTACAGGATCTACCTTAACAATCTTACCACTAAATTTACCACCAAGCTCTACTGCAGCTGTAGGTACATTTACTGATACATTACCATCTTTTACTTCGCTTGCTACTGCAGGAGGTAATTTAACTTCTGTACCATAAATTGATAAGATACCATCTTTAATTGTTGCCTCACTTGAGAATACATCAGGAATACGTTGAATAACTGATTCTTCAGTTTCAATATCAAATAAATGAATTCTTGTTAAATCAACAGCAACTTTAATAATATCTCCAACTTTTACATCAAAATTAGATAACATCTTAATTCTAACTTCTGTTGAATTATCAGTAATACTCTTTTCATTTTCAACATCTAGATTTGCATAAACAATTGTTTCAGAACCTAATGCTTCAACTACTGTTGCTTTAGCTTCTAATACATCTAGATTTTTATTATCCATCTTCTCATCATATAAGAAGATATTTTCAGGTCTAATACCTATACATACTTTCTTACCATTTTCAATTACTTGATCTTTAATCTTTGGTAAGAAATCAGGTAATAATCTAATCTTTGCAAATCCCATATCTAATGAAATATTTTCACCATCTACAACATATGTTGCATCATAGAAATTCATTTGAGGAGTTCCTATAAATCCTGCAACGAATTTATTTGCTGGATAGTTATAAATATTTTTAGGTGTATCAATTTGTTGAACAAATCCACTCTTCATAACAACGATTCTTGTACCCATTGTCATGGCCTCAACCTGGTCATGTGTTACATAAATAAATGTTGTTTGTAATCTTTGGTGTAATTTTGTAATTTCACTTCTCATTGATGCACGTAGCTTTGCATCTAGATTAGATAATGGTTCATCTAATAAGAATACCTTAGGGTTTCTTACAATAGCACGTCCTAAGGCAACTCTTTGACGTTGTCCTCCTGATAATGCTTTAGGCTTTCTATCTAGATATTCAGTAATATTTAAGCTCTCTGCAGCTTCTCTTACTCTTCTATCTATTTCATCCTTTGGAACCTTAGATATTTTTAAACTGTATGCAATATTATCATATACAGTCATATGTGGATATAGAGCATAGCTTTGGAAAACCATCGCAATATCTCTATCCTTAGGTGCGTAATTATTTACAACGACATCACCTATTTTTAATTCACCTGCAGTGATTTCTTCTAATCCTGCAATCATACGAAGTGTAGTTGATTTACCACATCCTGATGGACCTACAAAGACAATAAACTCCTTGTCGGCAATATCCATAGAAAAATCGTTTACTGCCTTAAATCCATTATCATAAACTTTGTAAATGTGTTTCAAACTCAAACTTGCCATAATCATCCTCCAAGTTAAAATTTGCCTCTATCAAGATTATTCTATCATTAAAAAATAATTTTGTAAACGATTTCCTTAAACGTTTTCGAAAAAATTTAATTTTAAAAGAAAAAGATGGATTCAAAATTCATCTTAAATCCATCTTATTTATCTATTTTTATTATAATATTTTAATAATATATACACAGGGATTGGATCATGCATCTTAGCAAGATTTGCTACTGCTTCTCTATTATTTAATATATCTGTTAATAGAGGTAATGCTACCCAATATAAATTTTTAATCTTATTGCAATTTATTTTTAATTCTTCTTCATCATATTTTAAATTATGCTCAATAAAATATGGATTTAAAAAATTATATAGCTTATCTTCAACAGCAAGCAAATCAATTACAAATGGAATAAAATCATCAGAATTAATCTTTTTAATAATATCTTTAATTATATGATTTGATAAGCTATTAGTCATCGTACAAAAAAAATTAATAAAATATACAATGGCCGATTCATAATTATTATAATATGCCTCTCTTGAATTAATTGATACATTATTATCATTTGGTTTTAAATTTGTATTAATTAATGTTTCAAATATAAAATGTGCAATTTTATCAGAATCATTTAATGTATTATATTTACCATCCTTTATATACATATAATTAGTAGGCTTTTTATAATCAATTTCTTTATCATAGCCTAAAAATATTTTTTCTATATCAGGATTATAAATATCAATATCTATTCCACATCTATAGAAATCAAATTCTATAGGCACTACTGCAGGTACTAAATCTAGGGAATTATAAATATTATATACATTTTTATATTCTATAGCGTTACTCTTTAATAAACCTCTTGGAGCTTCAAATGTATAAACAAATAAATTATTTGATGAAATTATAGGATTAGCATTTGATTGTATTTTATATGCTAATATATTAGCTACTGCCCCAGCTCTAGAAAAACCATTTATTAATAATTTAGTTTCAGAATTTTTATTTTCGTTTAAATATTGTTCTAATTTAGAATAAACAATATCTGCTGCATTAGAAAAACCTTCATGATTTGAATTAGGACCTATTTTAAAATTATTAGCCCATTCAAAACCATATGAAATGCCTCTAATTGTAAGTGCAATAATATTATCCTTTTTACAAATTAAAAAAGCGATACTATCAATATCATTAAAATCATAACCATATACATAATAAGAATCAAAACCAAAATTATTATAATATTCCTTTAATTCATTAGCATAACCTGATGAAATAGTTGCTCCTAAAGAAAACATTGCAATATCTTGATTGTATTCCATATTCTTATCGAAATATGAATCATTATATCCAAATTTCAAATTATATGTTTTATCATTTAATGCAAATGATGTGACACTTTTAAATATTTCTCCATCATTTAATTTATCTTCATCATAAAAATTATAATCTTTTTCTTCTTTAGTTTCTGTAATTTCTTCAGTACTAATTATAGTATCATTAGTAGTATCACTAGAAGTTTCTATATTTTTCTTTTTATTGCATGAAGCTAAGCTAAATATAAATATTAGAAAAATAAATATAAATATTTTTTTCAAAATTACACCTCCTCTACTTGAGTAAAATGTAAATCCTCCAATATATTTTTATAACAATCTAAATGTATTTCATTTGGTGCTTCATAATTTAAGCATTTATAATTTCCATTCTCCATTTTTACAAATGCTGTATAATAAATATTCTTTGTTTGAATTGTAAATTCTTTTAATTTCTCAATATTCTTTTCATCTATAGATTCAAATATTTCAATACCTAAAAATGTTTCACATTTATCTAATTCTTTATTAGCAGGTGTATTATCATTTTCTTCTGTATTAGAAAAATAGCTTGTAGAATCTGATACAATAGCTATTTTATAAGCATGCTTATCTTTAATAAAAATATAAGATGCTCCATAATTTCTTTTAGTCTTTTTATATCCTTGTTTTTTTAATTCTGATTCAATATCTGATATATCAGTTTTATATTCAATAGTTTCATATTTTATATTTCTTGCTTTTCCAAAGCTTTTAAATGATGCAAATTGAATTAATACAGTTATTAATATAAAATCAATGACTAATGTAACTAATAAAACCTTATTTAATATGTCAGATGAATATTGTATTGCAAATATTAATCCTACAGCAAGTATGAATAATATTCCGACAATAATCCATAGGGTTCTCGCTTTAATCTTTCTCATATTAATCCCTCGTATCATCAATAAATGCTAAATCAAAATATAAATCCTCACATAAAATATCATATATTCTATAAAACTTAGGTACTGGTCTATAAAAATCCATTTGTACTTCTTTTGCGTTATATACTAATGCTTGTTCAATATTAGTTTTTGATGATGAACAAAATTTAATAGCTTGATTAACAGTATATTCATTATAGTGTTGGAATAATACTACAACTATATTATTTTTAGTATCACTAAATTTTAATTCTTCCTTTTTAGGTGATAAATATGTTTTACCATCTAATAAAGGTTTTATCTTATCAAATTTATAATCTAAAATATTAAAATCTGTTTCATCGTTAACTAAAACATTAACAAATGTAGTATTTTTATATATTTTTGCGAATACTTCTACTTTATCATTATCAAATACCATTGTTTCATTTGCATATATTAATGCATAATGAAAATTATGGAAAGGTTTAGAATTATAATGACCAATTACACCTGGTCTTTCAACCACTTTTACCTTTTTAGGAAACATTATCTTCCATACAGCAACGAAAAATTCTTTTGGACCCATAATATCGCCTACCTTTCTATAAACTGTTTTAATTATACAATATAATTGTGAAAAAAGTATGTTTTTATTAATAAATAATAAAAAAAATAGGCAATAAATAAATTATCACCTAATTATATTAATTATTTACCTAAACAGAATTTTGTAAATAGGGCAGTTATTAATTCATCCCTAGATGCTTCACCTGTAATCTCTCCTAAGGCGTCAAATGCGGCTTTTATATCGATTTCTATTAAATCTATATCAATCATACTAAGACATGCATCTTTAGCCTGCAAAAGCGAATTATAGGCCTTTTCCATTAAATTGATTTGTCTTGTGTTATTTAAGTAATTACCATTTAAGGATTCAAAAGTATTAATATTAGTAATATCTAATATTTTATTTTCTAATTCCTTTAATCCATCTTTATTTTTAGCTGAAATGTAGATTGCATCTTTTAATTCCCATTTTGGTTTTAAATCAATTTTATTAGCTATTATAATTCTCTTTTTATTTTCAGTTATTTTAAGTAATGATAAGTCTTCTTTATCTAATTCTTTAGACGAATCTAATACTAAGAATATTAAATCAGCAGATTTAATTGCTTCTTCTGATTTTTTAATACCAATAGATTCAACTAAATCATTACTTTCGTGGATTCCTGCTGTATCAATTAAATGTAGGGTTACATTACCAATATTAAATGAACCCTCAACCATATCTCTTGTTGTACCAGCAACACTTGATACGATTGCCTTATCCTCATCAAGTAATGTATTTAATAGAGATGATTTACCTACATTTGGTTTACCAACAATACATGTTTTAATTCCATGTATTGCGATAGTTGATATTTCAGAATTCTTTAATATTTCTTTCATATCTATAAGCATTTCATCTATTATAGGTAATAAATAATCATTTGTTACAGTTATAGCATCATCATATTCAGGATAATCAATATTTACTTCTATTTTAGCTAATATATCTAATATTTTATCTCTAAATTTCTTTATTAAATTATATGTAGATTTTCTTAAAGATGATTGACTTCCCTTTAGTGCTAATTTATTAGTTGATGATATTACATCCATTATTGATTCTGCTTGAGTTAAATCAAGCTTATGATTTAAGAATGCTCTTTTTGAGAATTCTCCTCTTTCAGCTAATCTAAATCCATTATTCAATAATGTTTTTAATACTAAATTAGTTACATAAATACCACCATGGCAATTTATTTCAACCATATTTTCACCATCGAATGATTTAGGTGAAATGAAAACATTACATAATACATCATCTATTATTTCATTATTATCCATAATATATCCATGATGCATTGTATGGCTTTTTACTTTTGTAAGATCTGTACCCTTAAATATTTTATTTACTAATTTTATAGCCTCAGGTCCACTACATCTAATGATAGATATAGCACCTACACCATAAGGTGTTGCTATAGCACATATATTATCAACCATTTAAATCACTCCGGTTGTATTATACATAATTTATTGCTATTTTTCAATTAATGTCTTTTCTTATAAATTATTATTACAAGTATTATTCCAATAGTTATTAATGATGCAATAATAGCTAATGTAATTATTAATGTAATATTATTAGTATTATTAATTTTTATATCTTCATTTGCCTTTTCATAATTGATATCTGAATCTATTATTTGTATTTCAAAATTAGATAATTCTTCACCATTTTTTAATACTAATGAATATTCATCTTTAAGTATCTCATCATTAAAATAATCAGATACTATTTCATATTCAATATCTGCTGATATATAGTTTCTATCTATTAAATATAATAATAATTCATTTTGTGTTAGTCTATTATTTCTATTAAGCTTTATTATTTTATTATCTTTAGATTCTTCTATTTCGTCTTTTTTAACTATTATATTAAAGCTACCATATGCTTCATTTTGCATATTATCCTTAGCACTAACCTCGAATTTATATATACCAGGAATATCATAATTATATTTATAACCATTAATATCATTAATTACTATATTATCATTATTAAGTTTTCCATCTATTTCATCATATGCATATATATTTGATTTAATAAATTGTTCTTCTAATTTATTACCTTTATTCACATATATATCATTTAATACAAGCTTAGGCTTTATATCATCAATTATATTTAATTCTAATTCCATTGTTGATTCATTTAAAAATTCATCTTTTACAATAATTAATAATGGATACAATCCTGGCTTATTTAAATTATTAATAAAGCTATCAGCATTATAATCTACTTCATAGCTAGATATATCTATAATATCCAATGTATTAATAATTGAATCTATATCTATGCTATCTATATAGCTATATTCTAATTTAGTATCACTTGTTATATTTATAATAGGCTTTTCATTATCAATTACATTTACATTATATGTTTGAATATATAATTCACCATTTGTCGCGGATGCTATAATATGTATTTTATATTCACCAGGAATATTTTTATTTATTTCATATTCTTTTATATCAGCATAACATTCATCTAAATAAAAATATGAAAAATTAAATATTTCTTCTAAATTAGATAAATCTAGTTCATCTTTGTATCCAACAGTTAAGGATTCAGGATTTCTTAATTTGAATTTATTATCTCCAATATCACATACATTAATAAATAAATTAGCTATATATTCTTTATGCTTAAATATATATTTTACTTCTACATAATATTTCCCTACTTTATTATAGTTTTTATAATAATCATTTGTATCTATAACATAATTTTCTATTCCAGTTTTATTTATTTGTTCAAATATTTCTGATTCAGTTACTTGTCTATCAATTGTTGTGTAAATATCAGGTATATCTAATATCATTGGTAAAACCTTTATTTCATAGATATATTCATAATATGTATCATCATATATTAATAATATTTTTAAATAATGCTTACCCTCAGATATATAACCATATTCATCTAATTCGTAATCTCCACCATAATATTCATTTGTTTTATTATTTAATACTAATCCAGTATCTAGTGTTATTTCTGATTTAATTAGCTCTTGTTTAGTAGGTAAAAAATTAATATGTTCTTTTATATTTTTAATACCTAATATATTATATGATCTTACAGCTATTATATCCTCATATTCACCAAAGCTTGTGCTATCTGGTAAATTATAATTGTTATTATCATCTAATGGAAATACCTTTGTTGTAGGAGTAGCTAATTTACATTTTGTATAATTTTCATATTCAATATTATTAGGATCATTAAAATTAATTGTTTCACTATTATCAACCCTATAACCATATCCAGTTGTTGAAATACTGACACTAATTCTTAATATATCATCATAGTATAAATTAAATTCTAAAAATTTAAAGCCCCTATTAGATCTTAATATTGCCTCTGTCTTAATATAATCAGAATTAAATTCACCATAAACATATCTTTTTCTTTCAATTCTATAGCCTTCACCATCAGCTGGATTAGTAGCTATAAAATCTAATAGTAATGAGTATGTATTAGATTTTACAATAGTAGTTCTATCATATTCTTTTAAAAATATTTCATCTACTTCCATTTGTTTATTTCTTAGTGAACTATCAATATTATATGAGCTTGCGGATACATTAATATTTAAGCCCATGAAAAAAAGTGTCACTATAATCATAATGACACTTAAAAATTTTAATCTTTTCAAAAATATCACCTCTATATATATAATAGACATAAAAGTGATAAAGTTTTTAAAAATTTTTTTTCTCTTCTGCTAAAAATTCATACATTTCTTTAGCATCAGCTTTTTTTACTGATATATCTAGTGATGTAACTTTTACTTTTACAATCTTTGTTCCAAACTCAATTGTTATTACATCACCTATTTTAATTTCTTTAGATGGCTTTGCAGGAATATCATTTACTAATATTCTTGATGCGTTTGCAACATCTTTAGCAACTGTTCTTCTTTTTATTAATCTTGAAACCTTAAGATATTTATCTAATCTCATTATTCATTATTATCTGAACTATCAGATTCCTTTTTAGTTTCAGAAGTTTCAGTTACATCTTTTTCTTCTTTAACTGATGGTTTTTCATCTTCAGTTAAAGATTCAGTAGATTTAACCTCATCTTTAGTTGATGCTTCAGCTAGTGTATATTCAGATTCTTTTGCATCTTCTTTTACTTCTGGTTCTTTAAATTTTTCATCAACCCATTTTAAATGACCAGTTTTATTAATTTCATCAATATCTGATTTAGTTAATGTTTCAACTAATAATAGATATTCAGCTATACAAGATAATAAATCTTTGTTAGATTCTAATACTTCTTTAGCCTTAGAATAGCAAGATTCAATTATTCCTCTTACTTCCTTATCGATTTCATGAGCAACTTGATCTGAGAAGTTTTTATCCTTTAGGTAATCTCTTCCTAAGAATATTGAACCATTAGGTTGTTCGTATTGAACAGGACCTAAATCTGACATACCATATTCAGTAACCATAGCTCTTGCGATTTTTGTTGCATTTTCGAAGTCATTTGAAGCTCCTGTTGAAATATCTGAGAAAGTTATTTCTTCTGCAACACGTCCACCTAAGAAGCCTGTAATAGTTTCTAATAATTGTTCTTTAGTTC
>CAMOUB010000002.1 GCA_946626345.1 uncultured Caryophanales bacterium
AGGCCTAAAAATAATCTCTTCTTTTTCATTTTTTTCTCCTTTAAATTTCCTTTTCCTAGTGATTTAAAAACGTTTTCATATCACTCACAACTTTTAAACAATTAATATTTATATTTTATTGGTAAAAAATAAAAAAACTTGAGATTTAATTTAAAATCCCAAGCTTTTTCTACTTTAAATATTCATTTTTAGAATTATTGAATACATATTTATATGAATCTTCATCCTTAGATACAATAATATAATCAGAATCTCTAGATTGAATCTTACATTTTAAATAATCTTTTTCTGTTGGCTTAATGCTTCCTACTGATGTATATCCATTTTTAAATGATACTTCTCTTGTTTCAGATGTTTCTAAATCAATCTTTTGTTCAATAAATATTTCACGATCAATATTATTTATATCATCAGAATATGTATATGTATATTCACATCTATCCTTTTTGAATACTTCTTTTACCTTTACAGTTCTATTATTAGATAATGTAACTACATTAACATATTCAAAATATTTATTTGTTTTAGTTTCAACATATTTAAATGTTCCATTGAATTCATATTCAGAAGCTTCTATTACTACTACACCATTTACACTTGAATCACTCTTATAATTTGCTTCGCCAACATTCTTTTCACCAAGAATTATTTCATCTAAATAAATATCATAATTAAAATCTTTAGCTCTAACTTCTATTTTCTTAGAATATTCAAATGATTCATTATTATTATTTTTCTTTATACAAGTAGGTTCTTCTCTTAAGCCATACATTGCTTCAATAGTTGGCATATATAAAGATAAGTCATTAACTAATTGATTTTCTTCTGATTCTGTCATTCTTGGTTTAGATGCATCATCTAATATAACATTATCATATGTTAATTTATCAAATGTATTTGCAGCAGTTATGATATTATAAACATCATGTGATTCCATCATGCTCATAAATTCCATTGCTTCTTCATATGAAATATTAGAAAAATCAAATGAATCATCTACAGTTTCTATTGGTGTAATTGGATCAACTGTTTTTCCTGGATTTTTACCATTACTATTTTTTACGCTATTTGTAATAAATGGAATGGATAGACCAAGTAAGAATACTGCAGTTAATGGAATTGCACTTAGTAATACAGGAACCCATCTTGGCTTTTTACTTACTGTATCTGTTGGAACTAATACTTTAGATGTATCAACTTTATTTATAATATTAGAAGATAAATCATGAATTTCTTGCTTATTTGAAGCATTAATTAATCTCTCTTTAATCTTATTCATCTAAAGCACCTGCCTTCCTTTTTAATTCTTTAATAGCTTTATTGTATATCCAAAGGACAGTACCTAATGGCTTATTAACAATTTTAGCTATTTCTCTAAACTTTAAATCATTGATAATATGTAAGACTACTATTTCTCTAGATTGGTCATCTAGATCCTTTAGCATTTCTAATGCTTCTATTTCTTTATAGTCTTTTTTATTATCTGGTGCCGCAACATAATCTATAACATCTTCATCATGAACTAATCTCTTTTCACGATTATAATAATTAATAGCTATATTATGAGCTATTGTAGATAAATACGCATTGATGCTTGTTTTGCTTTGATATTTACTTATATTTTCTAAAAATTTAACATAAGTATCTTGCATCAAATCATCAATTGTTGAATTATCCTTAACTATTGCAGCGATTGCGAAGAATACTGACTTTTTAGTTGAATTATAAAATTCATCAAAATGACGATAATTAGCTACACGAAGTTCTTCTATGATATCATCTATTGTCATTCTCTTCACATCCTTTTAACAAATTTATAATAGCGTTTATTGGTAAATCATAAAATATTTTAACATATTTAATATTTTTTTTAAAGAAATAAAAAACCAGCACTAGGCTGGTTAAATGTTAATAAACTAAATTAGATGTTGCTAAAGTAGGTATATTATATAAATATTGAATACCATAATCCATATTACCTACATTAGATAATAAAACATGTGAATTAGTAAAATCACTATCTACTTTTCCAAAATATTCATAAGATAGTTTTGGTGTTAATACATGGTTATAATAATATATTGGATCATCCCATGTTAGATCAAATCCATACCATAAATTATTAAGCTTTACATAATTCCAAGCATGTGATTCTGAGTGGCTACCATCTACTCCATATCCTGAGCCAAATGCACATTCTATATTATTTTTACCTAATAAATATTGGAATGATTTAGCATATGATTCACATACACCTTTTCCTTTTGTCATAATACCAATTATATTATGAGAATATGATGAATCATCAGCTGTTACGCCATCTTCTTTAAATGCATAAGATGAATTATTAATAATATAATCATGTATCTTTTTTACTTTTTCTATATCATTTTTACAATCTTTAATTTCTTCTTTTATTAAATTTTCATATGTTGTAATCTTTTGATTAAAATCTTGTCTTACTGATGCTAGATGATAATCTTCATCACATATTAATTGTAAATATTGACTAGTACCCTTTGATCCATTTAATAATAAATTATCTAAGAAATAGAATTCAGGATAATCTAAAGATACTGTTTTATAAATAGCTGCCGCTTCATTATAAGATAGATTATATTTAGAGAAATTAACATTATTATCAATAATATAATAATCACCTGATGTGCTATCTCCAAATACAATATGAGTTGTCTCTAAATCAGTATTTGATGAGTAGAAAGTATTAAGTGAATTATATACATCTTTATAAAAAGAAATATATTTATCCTTTTTTTCATATTTTAATAAATCAGAATAACCATACATTATAAATTCATCATCATCAGAATCTGTTGATGAAGTTGACTCTTCTGTTATATCTTCTTTTGTAGTTTCAGTTGGGATATCTATAGATGATTCAGTTGTATCTTTTGGTGTATCACTTTCTGTAGTTGTTGTAGGTTCTACAGATTCAGAATCTATTTCTTCAATAGAAAACATATCCTCAAAAAAGCTACATGATGCAAGTGAAAATGCGCCTAAAATTCCCATACTTAAAATAATACATTTTTTTAATTTCATGCTATCACAATCCTTTAATTAATTTTATCACAACATTTTGTTAATATAAATATTAAAATTTCTTGTAATCTATTTTTGAATTAACTATAATCAAAATAGGGAGTATTTCGAGGTGTAAAATGGAATTATTAGATTATTTTTTAAAGTATGTTAAGATTGATACTATGTCTGCTGAAAATACAGATACTATCCCTTCAACAAATAAGCAATTTGATTTAGCAAAAGTACTTGCTAAAGACCTAGAAGACTTAGGATTAGAAAATATAAAGATTTCTAAAAATTGTATTGTAACTGCAGTATTAAAATCAAATTGTAATTCAAAATTAAAAATTGGATTTTTAGCTCATATGGATACAATTCCTGGCTTTTCAGGTACAAATGTAAAACCAAATATTATTAAAAATTATGATGGGAATATAATTAAATTAAATAAAATTGAGTTAAATCCAAAGCAATTTCCTTTCCTATTAGATTTAAAAGGTAAAACATTAATTACCACAGATGGTACTACTGTTTTAGGAGCTGATGACAAAGCTGGTATTGCAAACATTATGGCAATGCTTAAATATTATAAGGATAATAAAGATATTAAGCATGTTAATATTCATATAGCATTCACACCAGATGAAGAAATTGGGGCAGGTATTCAGGCATTTGATACAAAAGCATTTGATGCTGATTATGCATATACAGTTGATGGTGGATATTATAATGAAATTAATTATGAAAACTTCAATGCTGCATCATGTAATGTTAAAATTCATGGATTAGATATTCATCCTGGTTCTGCAAAAGGACAAATGAAAAACGCATCATTAATATTAATGGAATTCAATTCATTATTACCTGTAAATGAAAGACCTGAATATACAGATATGTATGATGGATTTAATCATTTATGTGAAATGAAAGGTGCTGTAGGAGAGGCTATTGCTTCATATATATTAAGAAATCATTCATTAAAATTATTAGAAAAACAAAAAAATGATTTCATAAATGCATGTGAATTCATCAATAAAAAATATGGCAAAGGTACATGTGAAATTGAATTAAAGGATTCATATCTAAATATGAAAGAATTAATTGATAAAGACCCAAGATGTATTGATAGAGCAATCAATGCTATTAAAAATTTAGGATTCACTCCTTCTTTCTTGCCAATTAGAGGTGGAACTGATGGAGCTTGGTTAACTCAAATGGGATTAAATACACCAAATTTAGGTACTGGTGGCTATAATTGTCATGGTCCATATGAATTCGCGTGCTTAGAAGAAATGGAAAATGTAGTAAAAATTTTAATTGAAATTGCAAAAGAAAGATAGTGATATAATGGCCAACAATTTAGGTAAGCTTAGAAAAGAATTTTCATTAACACAAGCTGATTTAGCAGCTCTTTTAGATACTTCTTCTACTAATATAGGATATTATGAACAAGAAAAAAGAGATTTCTCCACAAAGCTTTTAATTAAATTATCAGATATGTTTAAAGCATCAATTGATTATATACTAGGTATAAGAGATGATGGTATTTATGTATATTATGAAGGTGATAATATAATTGAATATAAAATTAGTGAAGAAAAGCTTAACGAATATCTTAAGAAAAAAGTTATTTATTATAAAGATGATAGCTATAGAAGATATATAAATATTAATGAATTATTAGGACTTAAAAGTGCGTCTAATTTATCAAATCTTATGCAAAGCTTTAATAGCCTAACAGAATTAGAATCTTTACTAGGTGAATTACCTATTCAATCTAGAGATGATTTAGATAGAATATATTCTTTAGAAAAAATAAAAGCTTTACCTATTGAAAAAATACATGCATTAAAAAAATTATTAGAATTCTTATAGGAGGATATTTTTATGGAAACTAAAAAAGTATTAAGTATTCAAGATATTTCATGTTATGGACAGTGCTCACTAACTGTTGCCTTACCTATATTAAGTCATTATGGATTAGAAACTGCTATACTTCCATCGGCAATATTATCTACTCACACATCAGGATTTGAAAATTTTACATTTCATGACCTAACAGATGAAATGCCAAAAATTATCGAACACTGGGTAACTGAGCATATTACATTTGATTGTATATATACAGGATATATTGGATGCCGTAAGCAATTTGATATTATATTAGATAATAAACATAAGCTATTAAAGGATGGAGGCTTATTTATAGTAGATCCTGCCATGGCTGATAATGGTGCATTATATCCAGGCTTAGATGAATTTATAGTTCTTGGTATGAAAAAGATGTGTATGTATGCTGATTATATTTTACCTAATGTAACTGAAGCATGTTTATTAACAGGCATTGAATATAAAGAGCCTAAAGATCAAACTATAGAATATTATAATAATTTGTTAACTGAATTATATAGACTTGGAGCTAAAAATATAATTCTTACAGGAGTCCTAGATGGTCCTGATACAATTGGTGCGATTGGATTTGATGGAATTACAAGAACTACTATCCTAAAAGAAAAAATGGAAAAATCTTACCATGGCACAGGAGATATATTCTCAAGTGTAGTTGTTGCAGATATATTAAATGGTAAATCAATGAAAGAAACACTACATCACGCTACTGATTTTATTATAGAAGCTATTGAAGAAACAATTGATGATCCAAATCATAATTATGGTGTAAAATTTGAACAAATATTAAAAAGAGAGTAAAACTAGTTTACTCTCTCATTGAAGAGCTTAGGCTCTTCTTTTTCTTCTTTATAAATAATTACTTTCAATCTTGAATAAATAATACAAGATAATATTACAGTAAATATATCTTTAATAATAAATGGTAATACACCAATTTGTAATATATTTAATAAATCTTTATTTACGCCCTTATAATAATTAAATATTATATACATATAAGATACACCACATACATTAATTATTAAAAGGCCAACCATACTTAATATATATTTTAAATAGAATTTATTAGATTTAGATGCTATACCTATAATAGGTGCAGATACTAAAAATCCTATTATAAATCCAAATGATGGCATATAAATATAAGCTATACCTCCACCTGATGAAAATACAGGAATTCCAATTAATCCTAATATTATATATACTAAAAATACAATAAATGCTTTAAATGAACCTAATAATAACGAAACAATAAATACAGAAAATGTTTGTAGTGTTAAAGGGATTGGCCCTATTTGAATATTTATTTTTGATGCAACAATAATTATAGCTAAAGATATAGCCATAATACATAAATCTTTAATCTTTAACTTTTTCATTATAACTCCAAAATAAAAATGCCCAAATGGGCATTTTATTATTCTTCAATGTCCTTTTTATCTTCTTTATTAGACATATCATCTATTTCATCAACATTTTTATTTTCTTCTATTTGTTTTACTTCAGGTTTATTTTTACCAGATTGATCATAAGCAAATGATTCAGGCTTTTGTTCAGGCTCTTTATTAACAATCTTAGCTCTAATAACAGTCTTTCTATCATTTCTAAAGATAAAGTCTCTAAGCTTTTGGAAATGGAATAATAAAACATAAATAACAAATAATACTAATACAACTAATGCTTCAATTCCAATTGTTCTCCATACTGCTTTAGCAACAACTGAACCAGTAAAGATTTCTTTTTCTTGTAATGCCATTTTAACATGACTATCAAATTTATTACCAGCCTTTAGGTCAGCATTGAAATTATCTAATGTATTATTGAATGTTTCAGTTTTCTTTTGATATACTTCTTTAGATACTTCTATTTTATTTGTAATAGTGTATTTTTTAGCTAACTTATATGAATCATAATATGGAAGATAATCCTTATAAGCATTAAATACTATTCCGGCTTGATCATCATTATAGAATAATTCATCGAAATTAAATCCAAAATTAATATTTGATTCAAATACTTTAGTCTTTTCATTATCAATAATATTAAATGATACAATGTCACCATCTAATTTTTCTTTAATAGCTTTAATAGTTTCTTCTGTAATTTGGAAATTATAAAAACCATATCTTGTTCTATCACTAATGAAATCTCTAGCATAATTTAAGGCATATTCACTAATAGATTTTGGCTTAGTATTATAGAATTCAGCATTAGAATTTGCAGAAATTCTAAATGGGAATAAATAAGTTAATGCATTACCATTATCATCTAGCTTTGATGATACAAATTCAATGCCTGTTGAATTAACCTTTATATTATTATCTTCTAATGTATCAGCTGATGAGAATTTTGAATTAAAGATATAAAAATTATATGCCTTATTAAAGCCATGATATAATACACCTTTTTTCTCAGTTTCATCAGGGTAATATAAGAAATTATTTTCAGCAGCTGATGCTGATACAATTAATTTTAAATCATCCTTTGATTCATCTACTGATGGAATGTCATAATATAAGCCACCAAATAGAACTTGAATATTTTCATAGTCTTTTGCTGCAATATAATCATTTGTTAATTTAATAATATGATCGCCCTTTGCAGTATTAAAGAATATCATACCTGTAAAAATACAGATTATTGCTGCAAAAGAAATATATAAAACTTTTATAATAAGTTTACCAGTTTTATTTCCCATAAATTAATAATCCTTCCTAAAATAACGCTAACAAAAATATTGTATCATTTTTTATTAAAAATTCAACCTTTTCACTTTACAATTAATAAAAATTGTGTATAATATTAACTGCACGTCAATTAAATATGGCGCACATGGTGAAGTGGTTAACACATCGGATTGTGGCTCCGACACGCGCAGGTTCGATCCCTGTTGTGCGCCCCAACGTGAATAATTAAAGCTTGGAAACAAGCTTTTTTTGTTTTTATAAGTAAATTATAAAAAGAAAAAGCCTGAATAATTTCAGGCCCAACTCTTTTTTATAAAACGTACAATTATAAAAAAGAAAAGTTCCTATAAAGGAACAAGAAAAAGAAATGAAAATTTTTGAAAGCATTTATTAAAAATCGCGTTCGCTTTCATAACGCACTTATAATATACAATAAAATTTCAATATGTAAACTATAATAGCGTTTACATGTTTTTTTGTAAATGTTTTCATAAATAAAAATGAAAAAAAGCTATGTAGAAAGCCATTTTTTTAGACTTTACATAGCTTATTTTTCACATAATTTTACATAAATTTATCTCTTATTTCTATTACAAATGCAATTGTAGAATCTGCTGTTAATAATTTTACTTGTGATAATGACTCACAATTATTATTAACCTCATAACAATTAGTTAATAATGGATCAATAAACTTATATGGTAATAATACATTTCCTGAATCAACTAAATTATAGTTATCATGTCCTTCAATTTGAATTACTGAAGTATTTGTAATATATGTTTCATAATTAATCAAATTACCTGAAACCATAAATCCAGAGATTAATAGGTCAGATACAATATATGATAATATATTAGAATCTAATACTGTATAAACTTCTTCTACACTTAATCCGGCAAGTACTTCAAAGTCAATAACAATACTAAATGATTCAGTATTAAATACCTTTATACCTGCAAGTAAATTAGTTATTTCAGTTGCTGATAATATACATATATCATTATTTTGCCAATCTTTTTCTAATGTAGCATATAATTCATCCTTTAATACATAAGTATTTCCAGAATCATTTCTTACTTGTTTTGTAATAGTCGCTCTTAAAATGTAGCTTGATACTACACTTTCAGGATTTGTTACATCTGTTGGCTTTAATGTATTTGCATCAAAGCTACCAAATGTAATTTCTTCTGCTGTACCATGTTCAATAGCTAATAATAATTCTTTAATATATTCAGCCTTTAAAATCATGATATCTGGTGTGAAATCAAATGTGTTATAAGGAATAACTACTGATTCGTTTTCAACTAAATTCTTAGAGAATGTTGCTCTTATAATCATTGATTCATCAATTGTAGAAATTGTTGTATCATTGATTCTTAATAAATCCATATTAAATCCATGAATATTAGATACATTACATCCTATCATAAAATCTCTTATTCCTTCTAATTCTTCTTTATAATAGAAATAATCTGTATTAGATACTCTTTCATCTAAATATTTAGATTTATTATGTTCAACTATATCAGGATTATTACTGATTTCTTCATGAGCCTTAATATAAATTATATCCCAAACTGATAGTGAATTAGATACTATAGAGTAATCTATATTTTCATCAACTATTAATGATGAATAATCAGTATGAATCTCAAAATCAGAAATTGAATTAAATCCTAATTCATTAACTGCGCTAATTGCGTTTACTAATTCAGATTTCATTAAGAATTTATAATCATCTGATTCATATCCTGATTCTAATTCTTTAATTGCAGATATAACATTTGCTCTATTACCTAATGTATTTAATGTATCAAAATAATTATTAGATAATGTAGCTTTCATAATGATTGATGTATAAATAGTATCAATTTCATCTTCAGTTAATTCTAATAATTTATTTTTAACTGTTGTATTATTTAATCCATTTTCAGAATTAATTTTAACATCATCTAAAATAAATACATTTGCACTATCTAATATATGATTAATTTCATCTGTTAAATACCATATATTATTAGCAAAATCATTTGTTAATTTATCCTTTGTGGCATTAGCTAAATGGACACTTGGAATAATTAAATCATCTGATACATCAGGTAATTTATAAGTAATAGTTGCATTAAAGATTAATGATTCAACTAAATCTCTTGCAAGTCTTATTGTAATAATATTAGGATTATAATTAAATTCTTCAATATTTATTGCTCCATCAATTCCTACAGTATAGAATGATTCCTTATTTACAGTTATTTTATCTAAGAATAGCTTAGCTTCATTAATAGTTAAATAAGTATTATTAGCTTCATTCTTTTCTAATACTATATCAGGAATAACTATATCTTCTTTAGAATTCATCTTAGAATAGATAGTTGCTCTAAAGATTTTTGATTTTGCAAGTGTTTGATTATTATCAATATTTAATATAATACTATTCATACTAGGATTAGATAAATCAAGATTTAATACATTTATTACATCTAATAAATCCATAATATCATCTTTTACAATTAAATTATCATCTACTATTATTGAATCAGTTGGTACACTAATATCTTCTGCTTCATTTACATTAAATGTAATTGTTGCCATTAATATATAAGAATTACCAATAGATTCTTTTGTATTATCATTAATAATAATATCTGATGGAGAGAAATCATTAATATCAATTTCATCTTCCCCACTAGATTCTTTTACTATATCCTTTAATGATTTAATTTCAAGCTTCTTATAGAATGATGTTTCAAGTCCATATCTATTTTCATGAGCTTTAATATGATCTTTTATTTTATCATTTTCTATAATTACATCATTCATCTTATTTGATACTATATTCCATACAATAATAGAATCATATAATTTATCAAAATTAATATCATTATTAAATATTATATTAATATAATTAGCACTATCTATCATACTAGCATTATTAATACCTAATTCTTTTAAGGCATTAATTAATAATTTAACCTCAGATGATTTATATGTTAATTCATTAAAAGTATCATCTAGCGTATAAGTTATAGCTAATGCTTCTTTTGAATAATTAATTACATCAGCTGAAGCTAATGTATTAATATTTTCATCTAGCTTATTAGATATTGTATAATTTACAATTATTGATTTGTAGCATAAATCAATATCACTATTTGATAAATCAAATACTTTATCCTTAATTTCATCAGTATTAACTTCACCAATTGTTTTATTTTCACCAACAATAGTAATTAATGAATTTAGCATATTATCTAATTCTTCTTTTAAATACCATGTAGTATTAATGAAATTATTAATTAAATATTCCTTGTTAGCTTCTTGTTCTAGCTTATTTGGTATATCTATACCATAATCTAAATTATTAGCTATTTTATTAATAATAGTAGCATGTAAGATATTAGAGCTTGTAAAATCAAATAATTCTTCTATCTTAAAGCTGTTTTCTGAAATATTAATATTAACTATGTTAACTTTAACATTTTCATCACTAGTACCAAATATATTTTCTCTATTAGCAACTAATACAGAAAGTAAATTATGTAATTCAGTTTCTGATATATAATCATTATTTAATGTATAAATGTTATCATTTGGAATTACAAGGGTATCATTTGATGATATTTCATTATCAAATGTAGCTCTAAAGATTTTTGAATCAACTAATGAATCAATATCAGCTTCCTTTAAATATATTTCTTCAATATTAGCTTCTTCTAAATCTAGATCTAATTTTTTAGCTACAACCACAATCTTAGATATTTCAGATTTTAATATAACCTTATATGAAATTTCATCTTTTATATATGTATCATTATCATCATATGCATCTGTAGGTATTATTACACCCTTTACATCTTCACTTGTCATATGATTTGATAATGAAGCCTTTAATATTTCAGATTCATAACAAGCATCAAGCTTTGTATAATCCTTACCTGGAATTTCATCATTTAGCTTCATTATATTATTTTTTAATAAATTGGCTGTTTGTTCTTCATCATTTAAATCAATATCACTATTTGATAAATCAAATGCATAGTCTAATCCCTCAATTAATTTATTTAATTCTTTTGTTTCTTTCCAAATATTTGTATCTAAATATTCTTTTAATTCATCCCTTGAGGCATCATTTTTATAATTATCAGGTATTGTAACAAGGTTCTTTATATTTGAATCTCCATTAGCCATATAATTAATTACAGTGGCATTAATTATATCACTTTCAAGTAATCCATCTTTATTATTAATTATAGTTTTAATTAGATTAGTATTATCTGTATCAGATATACTAGGTAATATTACAACTAAGCTATCTACTACAGATATTAATTCTTCTTTTTTAATTAAATTAACCTTATTTGAATCAATTGTTTCTAATACTGTATTAGGAACAATTATTTCAACACCAGATATAACTGAATAGCTTACAATTAAGCCTGATACAACAGATCTAAATAATGTTGAATAGAATATTGTGCTTGCAGGAGATGGTTCTCCTTCATATTTTGTTCCTAGTGCTTTAAATATATCAACAATTAAATCATTTCTTTCTTTTTCAGTACCTTCTGTAAATACCTTATATTTCTTTAATGATTCAGTTAAGAAATCATTTTTTAATAGTATCTTAAATGCTTCTAAGAAATTATATGTTTCACCATTTAGCATTAAAGAACCATCTGTATTATATTGATTAGCATAAGATATTCTTGGTACATAAATATCAGGTATATATGTCACTAAGAAGTTTTTAATAGCATTTGCACCACTACCTGTTTGGAATGCTCTATCTAATATTTTTGAATCAGATACTAATGATTGAATGTTTTCATATTTTTCCATGTTTTCTTGTGCGTTAGGATTATTTCTATCAAACATTTCTAATATGTTAGTAAATACATCTTGATTTTTATTATAAACATTTTTAGCAATAGATATTGTATCTTTAGATGCTTGTAATAAAGATTTAATTTCAAATACCCAGTCAAATGTTTCATTTTCAAGTCCTCTAAGTAATACCTTAGCTGATGTATTTTCTACATTTGAATTATTAGGAACTGCGTTCTTTAGATATCTATTATCAAGATAAATATATAATCTTTCTAATATAGAATTCATTTCAGTTTTTCTTTTATCACTTAATATAGATAATTTTTCTAAAGAAGGTAATACATTTTCTAATAAATTCATAATCTTCATTGCATCATCATTTGTTTCATCTAATTTTAATGATGATAATGCAACCTTTAATAATGATTTAGCATCATCCTTAGTTAATAAGCTTGATGCTTTCATAAATGGTCTAATTTGATAATTAGGATTAGAATCTATATTATCTAGGTCAGCCTTTTCTTCAGGGATATATTTAGATAAATATCCTTTTTTAAATACTAATGATATTAATCCAACTGCATCACTATCAGTATTTACTTTTAATTCATCTATATGATTTACAATAGAATCTAACAATGATAATGAGAAATTAACAAAATATGTTTTAGCATCAAATGAATCTATTACTTTATTAAATTCTTGTTGGAATCCCTCATTAGACATAACAGACATTAATGTATTCATGATATCTTTATTATCATTAATAGCACTAACTATTTCATCTTTACCATATTTCATTAATAAATCGATTGTTGTTCTTGCAAATTCAGTATAAGCACCCATTTCATTTGCGAAATTGAAATTAGCATTTATTCCTCTTTCAGGATCATTAATTTTACCAGAGAATACTAAATCAGCTGCGTATAGATAAAATGGCATATTATCTTTTACTTTAATTGTATTTAATATTTTAAATATACCAGCAGTACCATATGAACCAAATGCTTCATATACTTTATATCCTTCTGTTAATTTAGAATCATTAAAGGATATATCATCTTTATATTTATTTTCACCAGTTCCTCCTGCAATATAGAAAAATGAACCAATAAATGCTAAAACAACAATACCTGTAACTAAGCCTCTAATAGCACCTACAATCATTCCTAAGAATCTATGCTTTTTATATTCTTTATCAGTTTCAAGCTTATTGTTAGCTTCTTCGATTTTTTCTTTTCTTCTTCTTTCAGGATAGAATATTAAATAAATAATATAGAAAATAAATACTAAAGCTAAATAAATGAATATGCATAAAAATGCTAAAATTATTTTATATACAAGTAATACTAGCTGTAATAAGTATTGTCCATTTTCTTTTAATATTAATTGAATACCATCACCATAATTCATTTGTTTTGGTATATATTCAATTAATATTTCAGTCATTTTAGAAGATTCCTCAGATACTCCAAGCTGACGCTGAAGACCACCTTTACCCATAAAATTATTTATAAATCCTACTAGGCCAGAATCTACCGTTTTAGAATTAGTAAGCACTGCAAAAATAATAATACATATTACAAATGCAACAAGTGCGTCTATAGCAAGTATTAAACTTTTTCTAAATCCTCTAATAATTCCTAATATAATAGCGAATATTAAAATAGATAAAAATAATAAAGTTGGTATTAAAATTACTAAGGTTTTAGCCATATCGCCCATATAGATACCTCCTTCTTATAAACTTTATAATCGAATCATATATATAATAATTTTACTATGAATATTATAAATATTCAATATTTTAATAATCGAAAATAATAACTTGAAAACAAAATACTCTTATGATATACTATCTCTTGATGACGTATTATAGGGGTATGGTGTCAATGGTAGCACACGGGTCTCCAAAACCTTTGGTTCGGGTTCGAATCCTGATACCCCTGCCATTTAAATTGTAGTCATCATTTTTTTATTTATAAAGGTTAAAAAACAATCAACTGTTCATTGATTGTCTTAAATAATTCAAGTATTCTTTTAATGTATTGAAGCCATTCTCTATGGCTTCTTTTTTTAATTCTAATATATCATCTATATTAGTAACATCTCCTATTGTGATTTATAAACTAATTATGATTTCAATAAACAATATAGTAAATATAATCATTTATAACATTGTATAGAAAAATAAAAAGGCTGTAGGTAATTAAGCTTCAAAAGCTTAATAACTTAACAGCCAATTGATTATTAATGTGATCTGATTTTCTTTTAAAAGTGTAATAGTATCATATTTATTTTCCCATAACTTATCTAAAGTAATTGAATATAGTATTAGAGTTTGACCACTATTAGAAAATTTATATTCTGAATCAAACACATCATTTTCACCGTACAAAGGTTTAGTATTTTTTGTGATAGTCATACGATTACTTCTAAATTCAACAAGGTAAATAATTTGTTCATCATTCGTATTATAATGCATATATAAATTATATTCTTCATCTATGGTTTCCCATTTAATAACAATATCAAGTTCATCTGATTTCCACGAATATCCATCATAATCACCAAAGTCTTTTATCCAAGGTGGAGTACATGAAGACAATATTATAACAAAGAAAAACATTAGAATTAGAAACACTTTTTTCATAAAATTACTTAACCTCCGCATTAATCTCCGTTTATTCTTTCATCAATTGTTCTTAATATTAATATTTTCGAATACGATATACTAATAATATTTCTACTGTTGTCCCGTTTTCCAACACTATTTTAAATAAAAATGTCCCGTTTTCCAATAAGTATTTTATTATAGAATATTTTATTAACAAACCACATAAATACATTACACAATTATGTCATTTTTGTAAAAATCAATAAGATTATTACTAATATTATTACAGCACCTAAATGCTAGTTCCATCTATTTTGCTTGAAAGCATTAAAGAACCTGTCTTAATCCTTCAACTATCAATGGTTTATGATTTTTATTATCTTTCCATTTGAGCAATTCATTATATGCTTTTCTTTTTATGTCCATTTTAACACCACCATTTATCTTTATTATATTATTTTTCGTAAAATGTCAATTTTACATAAAACGAAATACGTATAGCGTCATTTATTACACAAAACGAAAATTTCTATCTAAATTATAGTTTTTTCCAAAACCTTTGGTTCGGGTTCGAATCCTGATACCCCTGCCATTAAAAACAATACAGTTAAACCTTAAAAAGGTTTAATTTTTTTTATATAAAAAGCGTAAAGCAATATATACAACTCTAGACCTTCTATTTCTATTTAGATTCCAATCTATTTTTTTCTTTTTTATGACATTAATAATTATAAATGTAGAATTTGCACCTACTTATACTAATGAACTACATATTATTATAATGTATCCCCCACGGTAAATTGTAAGGTGTTCCTAAAAAGTTAATTATAACTAGCTAATAACAAGTATTATATTATATTGAGTTATGTTGTCAAACTTTTTGTTTGAATTTTTACATTATTTCAATAAACAGAAAAAAACGCCTTATCAAAATTTAAAGCGTCTTTATTTTGGATGCTTAATTACATTTAGGGAACATTATGCTGCTTTTCGACATTTTTGTTCCCTAAAAAACAATATTTAAAATCATCATATATCATATTTTTTCATTTTTTAAAACAAATATCAATGCTATAATTAAATTTGAGGTGATATTAATGCCAACAATAGAAAATGAATTATTAAAAGTAAGTGTAAATCTAAATGGAGGTTCTTTAACTTCTATTTATGATAAGGTAAATAATAATGAACTATTATACAAACCAACTGGAAAAAGCTGGAGTGGACAAGATGTTGTTATATTTCCTTTTGTCGCAAGATTAAAGGATTCTAAATATCTTTATAATAACCAAACATATTCAATGAAAAATCATGGATTAATTAGATATAATGAATTAAAAGTGTTGGATCAAAAATCTACTTCCATAACATTAAGTTTTGACTACAATGAAGAAACACTTAAACAATATCCATATAAATTTCATTTTGAAATATTATATTCTCTAAATAATAATGAATTAAGTATTTCTTATAAAATTAAAAATGTAGATGATAAAACAATTTATTATGAATTTGGAGGTCATCCTGCCTTAAAAGCATCTGGTTATGAATCAAATAATGAATTTATATATGAAAATACTAAATTAAGCTTTTCTAAAGATATTGAATCTAAAAGATATGTATTAGATGATAGTGGTTCTTATATAGTTAATGAAGAATTAGTAACATTAAAAAAAGATATTATATTAACTAAAGAATTTATTACAAAAGATAAAACATTAATATATGATATAAATGGTATAAATAATGTTAAATTATTCACTAATGGTTATACATATTCCTTTGATATTAGTGAAGCTGAAATATTAGCATTATGGACTATGCCAGGCTTTGGTGATTATATTTGCGTTGAACCTTGGTGGGGAATACCTGATTATATTAATCCTAACCCTGAATTAAAGGATAAGCCTTTAATGCATTCATTAAAATGTGGTGATGTAGAAACTAAAAAATACACTATAAAAATAGAAAAAAGCTAAGTCGGATTAGCTTTTTTTATTTATCTTTAATTATTCTCTTATACCTTTCATTTCTTTTTTTCTTTGATACATTGCTTGATCTGCTCTATTGAATACAGCTTCAATATCATCACCCTCTTCATAGAATGATGCACCTACTGCGGCTGATACCTTTTCCCATGGTTCAAGCTTATCATCATTTGTCATTTTATCAAATATGTTATTAATCTTTTCATATAATGAATTAAAACGATAATAATCATATCTTCTTAATATAACAGCAAATTCATCTCCACCGATACGATAAACGTAAGAATGCTTAAATACATCACAAACAATTTTAGCAAGCTTTTTAATTATAATATAATTTTATCATAGTTTTATAAAGAAAAAATGTAGGAATTAAATCCTACATATTTTTTTATCTATTCATATATTTTAATATGAATTCATAGAAGAATAATAATTTTTTATTTAGTACTTCATATAATCCATTGTATGCTTCAGTACTTATTCCATCTTCTTTTAACATTTCCTTTAATGATTCATCAAATGTTTCATATGATGGATTCTTTTCATCCATTTTATTTTTTAAATAATGCATTTCAAAATCCAATTTACATATTAAATCAACGCTTACTATTGGCCATATTTTTTCATTTTTTGACAAGAATGAATCGATAATTTCAGTTAATATTTCTTTATCATTAAACTCAATATATTTTACCTTTATTTTAGTTAAGCATTGTTTATAAATCATATCGTAGATATAACAAGCTGCAAAATAAGATCTATATATTTCATGTGATATAGAATTACCTGTAATAATCTTTCTTGCCTTTAAGTGATTATATAATTTTTTAGCATATTCATTTAATTCTATATCACTAAAAGAAGAATTCTTTTTATCTAATGACTCCATTTCTTCATCGCTTAAATTAAGAACTACATCACTTGGTTTTTTAATATACTCCTTAAATAGTTTTTCGACATCTGGTGTATTTATATCACATAAATCATATGCTAATTTAGTTAATATTTGTCTTGCTGATAAATGAATTGTATCGAAAATATCATTTCCTATAGTTCTTTCATTTTCTAATGCTGTAATCAATAATTCTTCTGACTTATCAATGATTTCATATTTTTGTGTATATAACTTATTTGTTACAAAATAAATATAAATTAAATTTGATATTAATAATGGATTTTTCTTTATATCATCAGATAATATTTCTAAAGTTTGCATAAATGCTTCTTTAGAAACTTTATTATTAAATGATATAGTATGCTTATTATCATCCAACTCTTTATCTTTTGATTTTTGTCTTTCTAGTATATTATCAAATAATTTAGATATGTCTTCATCATCCATATTTCTAATCTTTAAATTTAAAGAATCAATATTATTATCAGCTATTAATTTTGAGTCAGATAAATTTCTAGATGAGAATATTAAATGAATATTGTCTTTTCTATTATTCTTATAGAAATCAATTGCCATATTAACAATTGATTTTGTTTTATCTAATGCTTCATCTAATGCATCAATAATAATATAAAAATCTAGTTTATCACTGATTAAAATATTAGATAAATCTTCTCTTATATGATAATATTTTTCTTCTTTAAAACTTATTTTTCTAATAATATCTAATAAGTTATTAGTTTTATCTATTTTAGTTTTAATTTCAGAACATGGTAAATAGAAAAATAATTTATTGTTATTTAAATTAATTCTAATTAAATTTTTTAGATATAAAGACTTACCTGTACCACCAGCTCCATAAATTAATATTGGATTGTTTTTATAATTTAATATATCATTTACATTATATTTTTTATCAACGCCTACTAAATCTCTATTAATATATCCATTTTCAAATGTTAATGATGTGACAATTGTTTCATCCTTTTGCTTATTCATAACATCACTTAATGTTACCGGAAATACATCATATGATTTTTTTTGAATATTTCTATATTCTCTAAATAATTCTTCTTTTACTACAGTTTTAGTGAATTTTAAAATACCTGCTTCATTATTTTCATCATAATTAAAATCAACAGTAAGTGGAATTAATTTAGTAAATGAATTATCTTGCTTATTTAATTCATTAATTACATCTTTCACATCATGATTATCATCTTTTAATACATATATTTTTATATTCTTATCTGTTATATTTTTTTCTTTTAATGTGTTAAAAATCATTTCAATTTCTTTTGGAATAAAATTACTACTATATGCATCATATGATAATAAGATTATATATCCCTTAGCTCTTCTTATACCCTCTTTTACTGCTTCAGTTAGTTCTCCTCTAGCACTAGTATCACTTTCCCATACTTGATATTTATTGTTTTCTAAAAATAATTTTAATTTATTCTTTTCTTTAGAATTATTATGATTCCAACTAATAAATATATCTATATTTTCAGGAATATTAAGCTGATCTACATTTTGTTTGTTAATTAAATCTTCAATTTCCTTGATTAAATCATCACATTGAGTATATCCGTTATCATATGCTTTTTTTAACCATTTTAATGCAGTATTATAATCTTCTTCTACACCTTCACCGCTATAATAACAATATCCAAGGTTATATTGTGATTCAGCATCGCCTTGTTCGGCTGCTAATTTATACCACTTAAATGCCTCTTCTTTATTTTCCTTGACCCCTTCACCATTATCATAACAAATACCCAAATTAAACTGGGCTTTAATATGGCCTTGTTCGGCTGATTTCTTAAACCATTTAAAGGCTTCTCCAGAGTTTTGTTCCACACCATCACCTTTTAAATAACAAAGGGCCAAATTAAATTGAGCTTTAATATGACCTTGTTCGGCCGCCAATTTATACCATTTGTAGGCTTCTTTGTTATTTTCTGCTGTGCCTTCACCATTAGCATAATATATACCTAAATTAAACTGGGCTTTAGCATAGCCTTGTTCGGCTGCTAATCTACACCATTTAAAGGCTTCTCCAGAGTTTTGTTCCACACCATCACCTTTAGAATAACAAAGGGATAAATTAAATTGAGCTTTATCAATCCCTTGCTCGGCTGATTTTCTATACCACTTAAATGATTCTTCTTTATTCTTTTCTATTTTCTCTCCAAAACCATAAAAAGTGCCTAAACTAAATTGTGCTTCTGCATGACCTTGTTCGGCTGCTAATTTACACCATTTAAATGCTTCTTCTTTATTCTTTTCAACTCCCACACCAAAAAAATAGAGGTTTGCCAAATTAAACTGAGCACTTGTATGGCCTTGACTTGCCGCCAATTCATACCACTTAATTGCTTCTTTTGTGTCTTTTTCTATTCCATTTCCACTATAATAACAATAACCAACATTATACTGTGCTCTTGCATAGCCTTGTTCTGCAAATGATTTAAACAATTTAAATGATTCTTCTTTATTCTCTTCTATTCCAATTCCATAAAAATAACAATATGCTAAATAAAGACCATATGTATAGTCATCTTTATGTTTTGATAAATAATCAATCATTTCTTTATAATTGAAATCATTAGAAAATTTAATTTCACTATATGGATTATTATCGTCACTTATATATTTAATTAATTCATCTAAGGTATTTATTAGCATAATATAATCTCCCTTTTAAATAGAATTTAAATCATAATATAATTTTATCATAGTTTTATAAATAAAAAAATGTAGGAATTAAATCCTACATATTTTTTGTGTTTATAATTCTTATGGTTCGGTCGGATATTCCATATCTAGATTGCTATCAAGAGCTGCAAAGAATAATCTAATAGATGTATCACTTGAACATAAGCTATATTCACCTGGCTCTAATACTGTTTTAAAAGCTCTTAAAACTAATTCTTCTTCTAGTGGTATTTCTTCTATTTTATTTAAATTATTATCATATAATGCTAGATGTCTTAAATCAATTCTACTTGAGTCATTAGAAGCAATTACAACAAGCTGTGATTTTTTAGTTACTTTAATTCTTAATGAACCATAGTCATAATGATTTCCGTTCTCACCTACAATTAAACAAGAATAATAATATGTATTGCAACAACGAGTAACAAATGATTTAAACTTAGTTTTTGGAGATATTATGAAATTATCATCATAAACATAGTCATTAGTAGAATAACCAGCCTTAACAATATCTGGATCATTAGATGTTACAACTTCTGGATAAAATTTTGCATCAAAATTATAGGTATTAAAATCGTATTGATCATAATAATTCTCTTTAGCTGCATTTGGTGTAAATGTAACATTATAATATGGATTTTGATTTTGTAAAACTTCACCATTACTTGTTATTACTGTACCTGCATATAATGCTACCTTACCATTTGTAAATTCACCAGGCACTATATTTAATTTACTTAAATTAGTTACAGTTTGAATCTTAGGACAGTTATTGAATGCATTATAAGCTATTTCTTCTACACTACTTGGTATTGTTATATTTGTAATACTAGAACCAGAAAATGCGTATGAATCAATAAATATTAAACTTTCTGGTAATTCTACATTTATTATAGTTTTATTTCCATTAAATGCTTTAGTATTTAATTTAATTACACTATCAGGTAATATAACTTCAGTTAATGAATTAGATGCAAACGCAGATTTACCAATTGATGTTACACAATCTGGGAATATAACAGATTCTCTTGTCTCCGTATAAAATGCTCTTCTAGCAATTGAATATGTATAACGCGTAGGACCATTTGATGGTAATACCAAATTAGGATCATCATCAAGTTTTCCAAGTAAATAATCTTTATTATTATATGTATAGAATTGATATCCGTCATCAAAAATTGAAATATCTGATTCTTCAGTTGTTTTAATATTAATAAAATCAGATTCTCCATCTAAAACTCTATTTCCGTCAGCATCAAAAAAATCTTTTGTAACATTTACATTACTTAAATTAATAAATTCAACCATTTCTAAGCACATCATAAATGAATCATTTTCAATAGATTTTACACTAGATGGAATAGTTATACTCTTAACACATGAACATGCATAAAATGCTTTACTGCCTATTTTAGTAATAGTATCTGGTAAATAAACATATTCTAAAGAATTTTTCAAATATGTCTCAAATGCCCCATCTCCAATTTCAGTTACAGGCTTACCATTATACGTAGATGGAATTATTACCTCTTTTGGCAAATCAACATTTGCACCATCTGTATAATAAGATTTTTCTTCAAATCCATCACAAATATAACTATCAGTATCAGCATTATAAATAAATACTAAACCAGTGGTTGCTTCTTCTGTAACATCAGCAACCTTTTTCCATTTTGCAGTTAATTTAATACTCTTATTAATAATATCGTTGAAATCCCATTTTTTATTTTTGTTATACCAACCTAAAAATTCATAACCAGCTCTTGTATTAATCTTAGGTTCTTTTGCTTTCTGATTTTTTTCTATTATTTGTCTAGATACATATAATTTATCTACTCCTGTATCAAATGATACAGTAACATATTTATTATTAACTATAATTGGTATACCTGTATCATAACCATTTATAACCCAAGTATAATTGGTTGAAATAGTAATAGTTAAGTTAGTATCATTGATATCAAATACATATGTCTTATTATCATAAAATTTAATTTTAAAATTCTTATGATTTAATCTTTCAATTGATTCAATTTCATTAAATGTATATTCTGATTTAGAATTTGGAATCAATAAATCATATGTTGATTCGTCAGAGAAAATAAAACTATATACATTGTCATCATTATCATTAAATGTTTTTCTTAATTTAACAATATTAGCATCATCTTCTGTATTATTTCTAATGTTATCAACAAAATCATCGAAATTAGCTGACTTATTAGATATCATTTTATTATTTCTAGATTCTACACTTTCTTTTGGCATATTTGATAATAAATATAGGCCAAACATCTTGGCTTCATCTAAATTCTTGACATTATCAGATTCATCCAATACAGTAAATGTTTTTGATTCAAAATCAATATCACCATTAGGCTTTATTATATCATTAGTTGTATCTATTGAATCATTACTTGCTTTATTACAACTAACAAGCACAAAAAATGATAAAAATATGACAAAAAGCATAAATCTTTTTTTCATAAAATCACGTCCTTTTTATTAATTTTAAAATCGTTATTTACATAATCATTATAGTAAAGTATAAACAATTTGTCAAATTAGAGGACTATAAAGAAAAAAATGTAGGAATTAAAACCTACATCTTTTTTTCTTACCATTCAACTATATTATTGTTTTCATCATAATGCCAATAGTAATTAGTTGTATCTTCAGGTTCTTCTTCTGAATAATAATATACTCTAGCATCTTTAACTGCAGTTGCTGAATAGCCTTGAATTTTAACATCAGCATATTCTTCTTTTGTACCACAATAATAAATTGTTTGAATTTCACAACTTTCAAATCCATATGGTAATACTGTTTTTATACTAGGCTAATACTACATTATATCCATATTTAGAAACAGTTTCAGATATAATAAAGCTTAAATCCTTATCATCATCAATAAGCAATACCTTATAATCCATAATATCCCCCCAAATTAAAATACGAAACATTCTATTGTATTATATAATAATAAAATATTTAACTTCAAGTTTTAAGGAATGAAAAAGTGGCTATGAAAACCTAACTTTTAAAAAGTAGGGATTCACAGCCACTTTATATTTTATTTTGTATCTAGATTAGCTCTTGGATCTAAAATAACAGTTGTACCAATATTTCCTACATAGACTTCAAATGTCTCTATCTTACCAAATATTTTACGTGTAAATCCATATGAAACTAATCTATTATTAACAAATTTAATTGATACATTAGTTAAATCACCTGAATCTGCCTTTATTAATTCTGCCTCATATGCAGAAGTTTCTGGATTATAAGTTAATTCATCAAAACTAAATATTGGTAAATACATTATATTAGCCATGAAATAATCAAATGAATTTGTTTCATTATTTACAGTACTCCATGAACTTTCATAAATATAATAACTATATGATACGTTATCTCCTATTGAATTTATATAATATGCTTCTAACATTCTAGTACTATTATTTCTTAAATAACTATCTAATCTTATTCCATCATCATATTGTATAATACCTGAATAAATACCATATGAATATGCTAATGTAATATTTAATTTTTCAAGGTCTTCTGGAGTCATATGGAAAAATTTATTAAATGCTCTTTCTGTTGTTATAGTTGGGCATGGATTTTCAACTTCAGTTTCATCTATATTAGAAATAGAACATGTAACACTTGATTCAGATATACTATTTTCTATTAGATCATAACTATATGATTCTAATTTTTGATCTTTAAATTTAATTTTTACATTATTATAAACCAAATCACCAACTTTAATTGAACTTGCTACAAAATAACCATTAGAATAATCAAAATCACTTATATCAAAAACTGGAAGATAAAAATTATTTTTATATCTTGCGATAGTTGAATTATCATCTATCAAATCAGTCCAATTTTCACCATCAAAATTAGCTTTATTAAAATATAGAATATCTTCTTTAGAATCATAATCTATAAAATTATAATATACCTTTCCTGAATCTAAGTTATTTGTATATGTATCAATAGCCATTCCATCAGCTATTTCAATTGTACCTTCATAAGTTCCGTAGTGGCTTGCTGAATCTTTATAATTAATTGTTAGATTCATATTTTTTAATGAATCATATGAACCAAAATATGAATTGAATGTTTCTTCTGTTACAACATTAGGACATGGATTTTCAACTTCAGTATCATCTATATTTGTTATGTAACATGAAATAGTAGATTTTACATAATCCTCTGTTAATTCATAGCTATAAGAACATAATAAATCATTTAAAAATCTAATTGATATATTTTCATAAAGCCTATCATCTATTTGAATAGAATCTGCAGTATATAGGTTATCTTCTTTTGAATAAGTAAAATCATCAATATTAAAAATTGGAATATAATAATAATTCTTTGCTGTAGAAACACTTAAATTAAAATCAAAATTTAGATTCCATGTTTCCTCTGACCCGTCACAATCATAATTATTACATAATATTTTATCATTAGAAGGATTGTAATCTAAAATCTCATAGAATACTTTTCCAAAATCTCCTTCACTTTCAAATGTATCAAGAACCATAGAATCAGCTATTTCAATTGTACCTTCATAAGTTCCGTAGCTTGTTGAATCTTTATAATTAATTGTTAGATTCATATTTTTTAATGAATCATATGAACCAAAATATTTATTGAATGTATCTTCTGTAACCTCACAAGCTGTAGGATTATCAAATTCTACTCCACCAATTTTTTTAACATTTGCTATAAATGAATGTTCAACAGAATCAAAAACAAATTTATAGCTATATGATACTAATTTATTTTTATCAAATTGAATTGAAATATCTTTATATGTAGCACCAGCTAATTTAATTTCTTTTGCTTCATAAGCTCCAGTTTCTTCATTGAATTTCAATTTATCAAAACCAAATAATGGTATGCCTATCTCACTTGCTAATAATTCATTTCCTACTTCATATTCTTTAGGACTATTCCACATGAATAATGGATCATAATTTGATTTTTCAATAATTAATTTATTAGATACACTATCATAATCTTTTATTCTAATAAATAGCATTTCATCATGGAATTCATCACTCTTATCAACAAGTAATTTATTTGATGCTATTTTAATATTTCCAATATTTGTATAAAGACTACTTTCTTCTTTATACTCAAGTTCTATATTTAATTTATTTAATGAATCATTATATGATCCAAAGAATGAATTAAATACTTCCTCAGTTACTTTTTTATCTTTAGTATCAACAACCATAGTTTCAACAGGATTAGTTGTTCCAGAACTTTCTTCAGTTTCTACTACATCCTTTGTTGTAGGCATATCAGAAGTTGATGTTAAATTATCCTTTTTAGCTTTTGTACAAGATGCTAGGGCAGATAAAGATATTACCCCTGTTAATAAACCAAATAATGCTTTATGTTTCATTTTTAACTCTCCTTTAAACATAAAATTTTTACATTATCATTTTAAAACTTTTTAAAATATAATACATCAACCATATGGCTGATTTTTAAAAACTATTTAATTATTATTTAATATTAATCTGGCTTACCTGAGATATCTTCTATTAAAAAGCTAAAATATATTTTAACTTCATAATAAAAACCCCATAAGTCATTCATTCTACTTGGTCCAACTTATGGGGTTCACCTTAAAGGCCTCTTTTAATTTATTCTTTAGTTTCTTCTTTCTTTTTAGGAGTTTCACTTAGTTTATTATAATCTAAAACTAAATTAACGACACAACCAATTACAAATCCTAAAGCAAGTGATGCAATTATTGCGATTGGAGTTTTAATATTTCCATTTTCTTTAATTACATTTGAATTTAAGTAATAAGCATTATTATTATCATTTAATACTTCAATATATAAGTCTTCAAAGATATCAGTTTGTTCTTGTAATTTATTTTTAGATGAATCTAATTCCTTTTCAAAATCATGGCTTTCTTTATTGAAGCTATCATAATTAGGATCTGTTGTATCAATTAATAATACATTATTATAATATTCAACCATTTTTTCATAGTCGATATTTTCTAATACAGCTTTAGATATTTCTGCGTTATACACTGAAATATCTAATGAATCTTTTTTAGAAGCAGGTAAGGCTGCAAGTAAGTCTGTGATAATCTTTTTATATTCGTTTATCTTCTTTTGATTTGTTTCATATAATGCCTTATATGTTCTTGCGTGATCCTCATATTCATCTTTTCTTGTATCATAATCTAAGATATATACTTTATTTAATAAGTTTGAATATAATGTATCTACAGAATAATCTGTTAAAAAGAATGTAGATGAGAATGATAAATAATATGACATTAATGATTTAGATGAAGATTCTAATACATAATTTGAATATAATTCAATTAAATCTAAATATTGTTTATTAATTAATTCATATTGCTTTTTTAAATAATTTAGCTTTAAATCTAGTGTGTTAGCTGCATCATAGCTTTCAAAATAATTACTGAATTTTAAATGTAGAATTTTATCACTGTTAATTCTTGTTGCAGTTTCAACTATTGATTTAACAAATTCTTTTGCTTGATTATTACTAGAGAAATATTTTGAACTTACATTAATTGTATATGAAATTAATTTGGGTTCTTCTGTCTCAGTATATTTAGCATTAATTGAAATTGCGTTATTATCTAATAATTTATCTACATTAACTGATTTAAATTTATCATTTGAATTTTTGATTTCTAATAAATTAGCTTTTGTAATTAATGAATTATAATTAAATGATGCACCATCTGCATATTTACCTTCCATTAAATTAGGCTCTGAATATGTAAATTCAGCACTATAATTTGTTTTAATTTTATTATAACCAAATAAAATGGCAATAGTTAAAACTAGGCCAACACCAATAGTTACACATAAAAGTAATAATTTTCTTCTAAACATTACTTTAATTATTGATACTAATGAAATTCCTTCTTCTTGTTCAAACTCTTCCATATTAATACCTCACAATTTTTCCATAAGTATTATAACTTATTATTTAAATAATTAAAAGTATTAATTTTAAAGCGAAAGAAAAACCTATCCGAAGATAGGCTTATTTTTTATATTTCTTTTATTCCATCAACTATATTAATCATATACACATCAGGAATAATTCCTAATTTTTCACTATAATATTTTATAACATTATCTTTAAAATTATTATTGTCCTTTTTAATTAAGGCAATACCACATCCACCAAAACCAGCACCTGTCATTCTAGCACCTACTGCTCCAAATTTATTTGCTGCCTCTACTATTGTATCTAAATGAATTCCTGTTACCTCATAATCATTTTTAAGTGATTCATGTGATTCATTTAATAATCTACCAAGCTGATTAATATCACCTTTTCCTAATGCATTAGAAAAAACAATTACACGAGCTTGTTCAAGAACTACATGTTTAACTCTTCTATATAAAATATCATCATTTAATAATAATTTTATATCAGGTAGGTCATTAGGCTTTAGCATACATAAATTATCAACATCATATTTAGTTTTAATAATTGATAATGCCTTATTACATTCTTCTACTCTTTCATTATATTTAGATTCAACAAGCTTTCTTGGCTTATTTGTTTTTAATATAACAAACATATAATCATCTAATATCATGTTTTTATATTCATAATTCATTGTATTACAATCTAATAATAATGCATTATTCTTTTTACCAAGGGCAATAATTGCCTGATCCATAATACCACTTTTTAATTTACAGTAATCATTTTCTACTGCCTTTGCAGCATATACTATATCTAAAAGTGATAAATTTAGGTTATATATATTAGATATTAATAATCCTGTAACATCTAATATAGCTGCACTACTAGATAAGCCTGAGCCTGAAGGTATTTCAGATTCATAATATATATCTAGACCATGCTTAAATTCATATCCTTTTTTAGATAGGATATAAAATAAACCAATTGGATAGATTGCCCATTTAAATCTTTTTGAATAGGATAGATTATCTAATGTAGTTTCAATACAGCCATTAAATCCTCTAGAAAAGAATCTAATTTTATTATCATTTCTATATTTTACAAATGCTGTTAAATATAGATTTACACATGCAGGTAAAACTAAACCACCATTATAATCAATGTGTTCTCCTATTAAATTAATTCTTGCTGGAGCTCTAAAGATTCTATTTACAGTTTCTTTAAATTCCATTGTTTCTTTTTCTGTCATTATTTATCACACTCTTTAGTGGCTAATTTAACTGCATTATATGCGCCATCATAAAAGCCTTCTTTTTTAAGCACTTCAATACGTCCTATCATATGTGCTAATAATTCTTTATCAGATAATAATCTATCTAACATTTCATTCATTTCTTTTTTAGTTGGGCACTCAAATGTACCATCACCATATTCTCTTGAGTGAATAGCACCATAAACCTCATGTCCACCAATATGCTTCATAAATACCTTAGGAATAGGATAATATGCAAGCTCTGATGGCTTAGTAATTAATATATCTGAATTTGGCATTAATAGATTTGTAGAATATACTGCCTCAAATATATTATCATTGCATATAGCATAAATACCATATACATCTTTATTTCTAATATCAGCATTAAATTTCTTTAATTCATTATATTTATTAAAGAATGTTGTAGCCTCAATTCCTTTTAAATCAGAAATCAATTTATTATATACATTATCGTGATCACCAAAATTTATGAATAATGTAACTTCTTTTTTATTTACATATGGTAATAAATGCTTTACCATTTCCATAAATTGCTTATAGCCTGCACCAGCACCACCAACAGTCATTAATATTCTAATTGGAATATTTTTATTAATTCTTTCAAGTCTTAGCTTATTATCTTCTTCTAGATTACATAGTAATTCATGATCAATAAAGCAGCCAATCATTTTTAAATCTTTTTCAGGAATACCTTTTAATGGCTTTTTAGCAAATCCATTTAGCATTTTATAGCCTAAATATGCATATTCAGTTTGAACAGCATGTATTGCACCCTCAGATAGATGTAATCCCATTGGCCAGTTATCAGGGATAGCATTAACTACATTTTTTAATCCTGCATGTATTGCACCCTGGCTTGGCCATACATGTGTTGCAATATATGGAATATCTTTTGGAATGTATTTAAAAATAGGTACTAATAATTCACTATTTTTTTGATCTTTTGCGTTATATGTAATCTTTTTAAATCCATCTTTATTTAATGGTTCCCAGAAAAAATGATTAAATAATTTAGATTTTTGGCTTATTCTTGATGCCTTTGAATATAATTCATTTTGATGTCTTATCATTTTAGATCCTGTTGCGTCAAATGATGCTAGATCTAGCCAATAAGGATTATATCCTAATGCTTTAGCACAAGATGCCATTGCGATTGATATTCTATAATGACCAAAGCCCATTCTAATATTTCCAACGATTAAAGAATTCTTTGGAAACTCACAATTTGTATCTGAAAATACAATGTTATTTGCTGAAATAAAATCTAGTGCTTCAATTGGTTTAAATCCTAATTTATAATCAGCATCCTTATCATCACCAAATTTTTTAATGTATTTAGCTTTAGATTTTTCAGCAGATTTAATAGTTTTTTTATCTATTTCATTACCGAAAATAACACTTGTTTTATCCATTAATTATTTCTCCTTTTACAGTATTATATTTAAAGCTTTCTTCTTTATCATTTAATGTATATTTAATATAAATAAAATTCTTTTCTCTATTAAATGAAACATTTTTAGCATGATAATAAATATCAAAAGCTTTATCTAATAATTTATTAGTTTCATTATCATATAATGCAATATTATCAGATGTCATTAATACACTACCAAATAATGCATTTATAATTAATAATGCTTCTTTTTGTTTATCATTTAATTCAATATTATCTTTTCTTAATAAGAATACATCTGGGTCATTTAAGAATAAATGATTATTAAAAATACTTCTATATATTGTATTTTGAATAGTAACCTTTGTTGATATTCTTTCTCTATGAGCAAGTCTCATAAACCAAACATCATCAAATTTTAGTGATACATCTGGTCCTACTCTTAAATAATCAAAATACATTGAAGATGTAAATGGTAATGCACCACAGCCTAATATTAATTTATCCTTTAATATATCTCTAATAAATTTATATGCCATATCTGTTACAATTGCTTTAGTTGTATCATAATATCTTGGTAAAGATATTGCATATAAGAAATCTAATTTAAAGAAATCAAAGCCTAAATCCATATAATATTCTAAGCATTTCTTTATATAATCTCTTGCATCAGGGTTAAAGAAATCAAGTGCATAAAAACCACTCCAATTTCCACCACATTTTATGAAATTACCATTTTTATCCTTTTTGAATAATTCTTTATGTTCCCTAAATAGCTTAGACTTTTCTTCAGCAACAAATGGAGCAAGCCAAATACCTGCCTTATAGCCCTTAGAATGGATTTTTTTAACAATTCCATCAAATCCATTAGGGAATTTATTAGAATCAATATCAAGCCAATCTCCAACATATGTTTCATATCCATCATCAATTTGAAATAAATTGAATCTATTGTCAAGTGAATCAAGATCTCTTAGTATTATATTTTCATTAATATTTTGATAATAATTATACCAAGATGTATATCCTAATATCTTTTCTTGCTTCTTTTCTTTAAATTCCAAATAGAATTCTTTTAATCCTAAATCATAGCTATTATTAAATGAATAATCAAATATAGTAAATTCTTCACCTTTATTAATTTTACATTTTCTTACATCAGCTAATAATTTAACTATACGTTCTTTTCTTAATACCTCATAAATAAGATATGCTTTTTTATAATTATAATTAAAGCTAAAGAATTCTTTATCTCCTTTTATATAGAAAATATTATAACCATGTAATTTGTTTTTATCATAATCATAAAATAAGACATCACCATATCTATCAAAAGCAAATTTGTTAATTAAAAAGTCACTACTTTTTTCAAATGTATCATTATTTCTATTTTTCTTAAAGAATCTTTTAGCTCTTCTTGCGATACGCTCATATTCATTAATATAAGCTTCTTTAGTATCTGTCCATGATTGATATCCATTTAAGAAGAATTTTGAATCATTATCAAATTCAATATCTAATGTTATTTCAGCTTGATGTAATACAATATCAGTTAAGGCTTTAATTTTAATTGTTCTTCTAGAACCAAAGGTATTATCTGTAATGATTAAATTATCATCAGATCTATTAGTTGATATTCTATTTTCTTTTAATGTGTTTTTACTATCACTTTGGTTATAATATGTTATATTTAACAATTAAATCACCACCTTTATTCTTCAGTATTTTCTTCTTTTATTTCTTCCTTTTGTTCTGTATCATCATTTGTAGTTTCTGTTGTAGCTTCTTCTTTTACTTCATCAGTAGAAATTGTTGTATCTTCAGCAGCTAATATAGCCTTAGCTTCCTCTTTTGTTTCCAAGCCACTTTCTATATGAGCTTTTTCGATTGTAGCTAATACCTTCTTTTCATTATAGAAGAATAATATTACTGCACCTAGTACACAAAATCCTACAGCAACCCATGCAACAATTGTTACACCTGTTTCTGTTGCTGCTATATCATTTGATGTCATTAATTCTTCTCTTGTAACATTAGAACCAATAATTGCTAAAGATGTAAATACAAGCATAGCTATTGATTGACCAAGCTTCATAGCGAATGTACGAGCTGCGAAGAACATACCTTCTCTTTTTTTACCAGTTACAATTGCGTCTTCTTCTGCAACATCGGCAACAATTGCTTGAGGAATAATACCAAGTAATGCCATAGGGAATGCTGCGATAACTACGATTAGAATACCTACTACATAGCTTAATCCTGATAAGTTACCACCTGTAATAGGATAAGCTAATGCTGTAATTACATAAGCTAGGGCAAGTCCTAAGAATCCTGCAATAACAAGCTTTCTTTTACCCCATTTAGCTACTAATTTAGATACTATTGGATAGAAGCATGCTGATAAAACAGTCATTCCACCTAGTAAATACATTGTCCAAGATTCATCTAGACCTATAGTTAATTTTACGAAGAAAGGTAATCCTGTTTGGAATAATGTTAATCCAACAAAATACATAACATCAGATAATGAGAATTTTACGAAATTCTTATTTTTAAATGTAGCAGTTAATGACTTAAATGCATTTGTTCCCGCAGGCTTTGCCTCAACGAAATCAGTTTCCTTTAGTAAGAATGTTGGTAATAACATACATACGCACGCAATAATTACAAGTGGAATAAAGCAAATAACATAGCTCCAATAATAGCCAACGCCAAAGCCTCTTACAACACCTGCAAATACGAATGGTAGGTAAGCAATTAATGTTCCTGCAAAATATGTTAATGAAATATATGTAGAAATATTCATTCTATCTTCTTGTGTTTTACCAAATTCAGAAATTAATGCGTTATATGGTGTACAATAAATAGTCATAAATGTATAGAATAATACTAGCATAACTGCAACCCAAGCAACATTAATACCTGATGGTTCAGTACCACCTGATAATAAGCCTGGTGCCATAAATACTAAAACTGTAGTAATAGCAAATGGGATAGCTGCAAATCTCATAAATGGAATTCTTCTTCCCTTAGGATTTTTTGAGTTATCACTTAAATTTGCAATTAATGGATCTGATACTGCATCCCATAATCTACATAATGCAGTAATTAATCCTAAAATAGTTAGGAAACCACCAATTATTAAACCTGGAGTAATTAAAGTGTAAAAATCTAATTCTGTTCCAGAGAAAAAGTTAGTTCCCTTTTCTTTTGTTGGTAAGTAAAATGATACTAGCCAAGCACTAATGATTCCGCCTAGAATCGACCATCCCAATTGACCGATGGCAAATATCCACATTTGCTTTTTTGTTAATCTTTTCATAATTAGCATACCTCCTTCTTAAATGTAAATAATATTATGTCGATTAACTTACTTATTAACTCCTTTTTATTAACTAAGCTATCTTGTCTTACTATATCTACTGTAATTGATTCTTTTTTACATAATTCAAGTAATGCCTTAGATGATGCATAATATATAGTTTCAATATCATTAACTTCTTTTATAGAATTATCCTTAATTCCATCATTATATGCACTTATAAATAAATCTTTAAATTTATCAATTATATTTGCATATTCATTTAAATCAAAACCTGATTTTGAAAGCATGAATGCATCAAATTCATTAATGAATCTATAATAAGATGGATGTTTAATGAAAATATATAAATAATTCATATAGAATTCTTTAATCTTTTCAAAGCCATTTTTAAATTTATCTAGATTAAAATATTCTTTATATACTTTTTTCTCTAGCTTTTCTGCACAAAGAATTACAATATTTTCTTTGTTTTCAAAGTATCTATAGATAGTAGCTTCTCCTACTTCTATATTTGTTGCTATATCTTTAATCGTAACGCTACTAAGACCTTTTTCTAAAAATAGATTTAAAGCTGAATCTATTATTAGATCCTTTTTTAGTTCTTTAAGTCCCATATTTTTCATTCCTTTTTTATTTTGATAGTTAGTCTATCATTTTGATAATGCGTCTATCTATTTAAATAGTATCATATCTTGAAAGCGCTGTCAACACATTAAAAAATAAAAAAATATTATCAAATTCATCTGTTAATTTAAATTTATATTATTTTCATTATAGATATATATCTATATTTTAAAAAACGTTTTCCTAAAATGTTGACAAAGTAAATAATTTAAATTAAAATAAAATCGAAAATAGGCATAAGCCTATTCACTGTTGCCAAGATATGTATATAATACATAGATTGTTGACTACCCTAAAACATTTTATATTTATATAATATCAACGCAAAATAAAAAACCGTTTCTCAACACTCCACCAGAGATACGGTTTTTTATTTTCTTTTAATATCTGAAATAATATTTAAGGCATCTTTACATCTAGATACTTCTACTTCTTGTGATTCATATAATTCACCATCTAAATTTATATAAGCATCTGTTTTAATTTTAAAATTATCACTTGGTACTATAAAATCCTTTTTAGGCAATCTACCAAAGATAATAAAGCTTGTAAATGATATAAAGCCTTTTAATCTATTTCTTTTTTTAAACAAGATTAATTTAAAATTATTTCTAAATTTTTTATTTAATTTAAATCCACCTAAATATCTATTATCTACACCTAAGACTAAATAGAAATTATCAGTTATTGTATTTCCATCATAAGATATTTCATATCTAGCATTAGCTGGAGTTTTAAATATATATTTTAATATTCTTATATAATATGCAAGTTTTCCTTCTTTTCTCTTTTTAGTTTCATCAACATCATAAGAAATCATAGATATACCGCCTGATGCTATACCATATATGAAATAATTATCATTAATTTTATATGCATCATGCTTAATAATGTGATTTTGTTTTATAATTTTTATTGCTTTTTTAAATGATTTATAACCAAAATTTCTTGCATAGTCATTACATGTACCAGCTGGTATAAAACAGATATTTCTTTTTAGGTTCTTTTCTAATAGTTTAGAGATAATATCATGTGCTGTACCATCTCCACCTATTATAAGTATTGTATCAGCAGGAATTGATATATAATCTGTTGTCTTAGTTTTATCAATTAAAGGTATTTCTATTTCATCATAGATATCCTGTAATTCTTTTTTTAGATATTCAAATTTTTTATCAGATATTTTTTTATTTGAATATCTATTATAAATAACCAAAAGCTTCATAATTATTTATTAAAGAATTGATCTAACCTTAAAATATTAGGATTTTTTCCTGCAACTACAACTACATCATTTGCGCAAATATAATCAGTACCATGAGGTATTCTAAATTCATCATTTCTTACGATACCAACAATATTTACATCAAATTCGTTTCTTATATTTAATTCAGCTAATGTTTTAGATATAAATTTCTTTCCAACATTAATTTTAACCATTACGTAATCTTTATCAATAATATAGTAATCAATAATTGAGTCACTCTTTATTTGATTAGCTAAGAATACTGCAGCATTTTCTTCAGGAATGATTACTTCTGTTGCACCTATCAATTTAAATAATTCTTTATGGCCTTCTTCATCGGCTCTTACAGTTATATTTTTAACATTAAGCTTTTTTAAATTTACAATTGTTAAAATTGATGCTTCTAGGTTATTACCAATCGCAACTACAGCATGATCTATGCTTCCTGCACCAAGTTCTGTTAATACATCTAGGTTAGTAGCATCTGCTATAACGCAGTGTGGAACCTTTTTAGATACACTTTTAACTGCATCTTTATCAACATCTACTGCTAATACATCTGAATTTGTTTCAGCTAGAGTAATTGCTACATTAGAACCGAATCTTCCAAGTCCTATAACTATAAAATTCTTTTTCATCCTATAATCACACTCTCTTCTACATATTGGATTGACTCCTCAGATGAAGTCATCCAGTTTTTATTTACTATACCTATAATTGTTAATGGTCCAAGTCTACCAAATAACATTAATACTGATAATATAATCTTATTAGGAACATTTAATATGGTTGTAATTCCTCTTGATAAACCGGTTGTTGAGAATGCTGATACAACCTCAAACGCTGCCGCATCAATTCCAAGTTCTGGTTGAATTACTAATACAATACCTGATATTATTGCACATAATATAATAGCAACATTTACTAAAACGAAGGCTTTAAATATTTGTGAATCAGAAATACTTCTATGGAATGCCTTTGTCTTTTTACCCTTAGCATAATGTACAATAACTAATATAATTATTGCGATTGTTGTAGTTTTAATACCACCACCACAAGAACAAGGGGATGCACCAATTAACATTAATATCATACATACAACTGCTGCTGCAGGAGTAATTGTACCTATATTATGTGTAGCAAATCCTGCGGTTCTACATGATACAGATGTAAATAAGGCTTCAAGCCAATTCATATCCATACATGTAAGCTTTAATAATAATGTACCTAAAACTATTAATACTGCTGTAGTAATTATTGTAAGCTTTGTATGTAATTTCATTTTTCTCCAGTGGAATCTAGTTTCAAATATATCTTGGAATACTACAATTCCAATTCCACCTGATATTATCATTAATATAGTTGTTATATTTATTGTTAACATAGAGGCAAATGATAAGCCATAATTCATATATTCTGAACTTGAAAAGCATACCATACTATCACTACTAAACACATCAAAACCTGCATTATTAAATGATGCACAAGAATGGAATCCTGACATCATAAATGCTTTAAATATATCGCCTTTACCATCTACGAATTTAGTATATTCATATATTGGATACCAATTTAGTAATGTACCAATTACTTGTATTACTATAGATAATAATACAATTCTTTTAACTAAATCTAAAAGACCAGTTACAGAGCTTTGATTTAAGGATTCTCTTAATATAAAGCTATTAGAAATACCAATTTTTCCACCTATAATAGTGAAGAAAAATACTGCAATAGTTATAATAGATAATCCACCAATTTGCATTAATAAATACATTACTATTTTACCAAACAAAGTCATATCTATGAATAATCCATGTGGCATTACAGATAAACCTGTAACACATACTGCAGATGATGACATAAAAAATGCATTTGATATATAATCAGCTACACCTATTGATTCAATGTAATCCTTTGAATATGAAATTGGGAGTAACAATAAACATGTACCAACTAAAATAACTGACACAAATGTTAAGAGTATATAAATATATGGATGTATTTTTTTGATTTTCACTATACCAAAACTCCTATCATAGATAAATTATACAATAAAATTACTGCATAATAAAGAAAAAGAGTTTGCAACAAACTCTTGAAACAAACTCTTATTTTTCTAGCCAAGCATCAGGCATTGCCTTACATATAGCCATTGCTAATGCACCAGGCCCTATATGACAAGATACAGATAATGATAATGGAGAAACAACTACTTCTTTTCCAGGGAATTTTTCATTAATCATTTTAACAAATGCTTCTGCTTCAGTAGTGTCAGTACCAGAATATGCAACCTCTAAATACACATTATCAGTTCTACCATCTTTATCTTTTAGGTAACCTTCAATTTTTTCAACACACGCATTTAGCATAATTTCTTTTGCATTTTCAACGCTTCTATTTCTCATTCTGAATTTGTCTAATTTTTCGCCTTTAATTAATAAAATTGGCTTTAATTTAAGCATACCACCTAATGCGGCAGCAGCTGCAGTGATTCTTCCACCCTTCTTTAAGTATTCTAGTGTATCAACCATAATAAAGATATCAGAATCAAATTTAATTTCTATTAATTTATCATGAATTTCTTTTCCATCATATCCAAGTCTTGCAAGTTCCATTGCATCTAGAACTGATTGACGTTGAGTTACAGAAATTCTTTGATTATCTACAACAAATACCTTACCTTCATAATTAGCCTTTGCAGAAACAGTTGCACTCTCACAAGATCTAGATAATCCTGAAGACATAGGAATATATACTACTTGGTCATATTCAGTTAATAATTCATCCCAAATAGAATTTACATAACCTATAGATGGTTGGCTTGTTGAAACCTTTGCTCCACCCTTTAGCTTTTCGTAGAACCCTTCTTGAGTTAATGTAATATCTTCTAAATATTCTTCTCCATCTATATTGAATGGCATAGGAACAACTCTAATGCCTAATTCTTTTGCTTCCTTTTGAGTAATACCGCTATTACTATCGGTCATAATTGCTACTTTCATAACATCCCTCCAATTATATCACTTTGTGACATATTATTTCGAAATTACGCCTCATTATACCAAACGATATTTTTTTTGTCAATATTTTATAGTTTATTATATTTAATTAGCTCTAATGCCTCAGACAATCTTTTCTTCTGATTCGGATTAACTAAATCAGATTGCCACAAATTATAATACTCTTTTTTTTCTAGCCACATATATTCAGAAGTTTCTTCTTTTTGAAGTGATATTGAATCAAGATTACAATTAGTTTTTCCATAATATATAAAATAAATACAATTAAATACTTTTTTATGATAAATATATAAGAATGTTAAATCTATATCAGAAATACCTGTTTCTTCTAATACCTCTCTTTTTGCAGATTCTTCTTCTAATTCCTTATATCTTATAGCTCCACCTGTAGTTTCTAGCATATTAGGGAATGTTTCTTTATTTCTATCTCTTCTTGTTACTAAATATTTATCATATTTTTCATTATAAATAATTATATCTACAACGCCTCTTACAAGCCCATTTTTTATATTTTCCCCTCTATAAATAAATCTATCTATTCTATTTAAATTAATGTCATATGCTTGAATTTTTTCAACCATATTTAAATAATCTTTTCTTAATAAAATAAATGAATGACTTTCATGTCCATTAAATATAATATTATTTTCTATATTAAAATGATTTTTTATAAATACTCTTTTAGATCTTAAATTATCTAAGCTACATGACCCTGCTAAATAATCAAGCTTTAAATCTAATAATAAAAATCTAACCATTTCCTTTATAGCTTCAGTCATTATACCTAAATTCCAATAATCTTTTGATAACACAAAGCCTAACTCATAGCCCTTTAAATTTTTTATTTTATCATTATCAAATCTAACATCTTCAAGTCCAATAGAACCAATTACCTTATTATTTTCTTTATATACAATAGCGAAAGTTTTTCCTCTATCAATAAAATGCTTTAGAATCTCTTTTGAAACTGAAATTGATTCATGATGAGGCCATCCTGCCATTTCACCTACACCTGGTTCTTTTGCGTATTCATAAAAATCAGATAAATCTGATTCTTTAAATAATCTTAAATCTAATCTTGAGGTATGTAATATTAATCTATTAAAGTTCATAATTTATTCCTCATAATTCTGTTTCATTTCTAAAAGAATAAAATATCTTTCCATTTTCGTATCATATTCTTTTTCTAATTTATCTATTTCTTCTTGTATATCCATAAGCTTAACGTAATCATATTTTGGATTTTTAATATCTTCCTTTAATTTTTTAAGTTTATCCTCTAATAAAGGTAAATCTAGCTCAATACTATTTAATTCTTGTTTAATCGCTTGAGGTAATCTATTTCTTTTTCTATTATATTCTACTTTTTCTTTAGTAGCTTCTAACTTTATATTAGTTTCTAAATATTTTGAAAATGAATCAAGTGATTCTTTGATTGAATTATTTTCAAAGCATAATAATTTATTACATATTTTATCTAAAAAATATCTATCATGAGATACAACCATTATAGGTCCTTTAAATGATAAAAGATAATCTTCTAATAATTCTAATGTATAAATATCTAGGTCATTTGTAGGCTCATCAAATAATAACATATTAGGATTAGATATTAATACCTTTACAAGCTGTAATCTTCTTTTTTCTCCACCTGATAGCATTTTTACTTTACTATATTGTAAATTAGAATCAAATAAGAATCTTTCAAGTAAATCTGAAGCACTAATAGTGCCATCTAATGTTTCAATATTTGATTTATAATCCTTTATATAATCTATTACTCTAATTTCAGGATCAATTAATTCTAAGTGTTGACTAAAGTATCCAATTTTTATTGTCTCACCCTTTATTACTTCTCCAGAATCAGGTATAACTTCTCCCATTAATATTTTAAATAATGTAGTTTTACCTGCCCCATTATCTCCAACTACACCTATAATATCATCCTTATTTAAATCAAAAGAGAAATTAGAAAATAATACATTTCCATCATAAGCTTTAGATATATTTTTAAGTGATATTAATTTTTTACCTAATCTAGTTGAAATAGAATTTAATTCCATTTCCTTATGCTCATTAAATTCTATTTTAGATAATTCTTTAAATTTCTCTATTCTACTTTTACTTTTAGTTCTTCTTGCCTCAACACCACGGCTCATCCATTCAGCTTCTGATTTTAAAATGGATTTTAATCTTTTTTGTGCTTGTTTTTCTTGTTCTAGCCTTTCTGATTTTAATTCTAAAAATTTATCATAATTAGCTTCATATAAATATGTTTTACCAAAATCTAATTCAAGCATTTTATTACATACGCGTTGCAAAAAATATCTATCATGTGTAACCATAAAAATACCTTTTTTAAATTTAATTAGATATTTTTCTAACCACGTAATTAATTCATTATCTAAATGGTTTGTTGGTTCATCTAATATTAAAAAATCACAAGGTGTTACAAGTACCTTAGCTAGGGCAACTCTTTTTAGTTGTCCTCCTGAAAAATTAGCAGTTGTAATACTAGAATCATAAAATCCCATTTTAGATAATATAGAATTTGCTTCATATTCTAATATTGGATTACTAGTAGTAGAATCTTTCATAATTATATCTAAAAGACTTAATTTAGGGTCAAATTTAGGGTCTTGTTCTAAATAATTAATACGACATCCACCTGATATAATAATTTCTCCACTATTTGGTTTTTCAATTCCACATATTAATTTTAATATTGTTGATTTACCTGTACCATTAATACCTACTACTCCTACCTTGTAAGAATCTGTAATAGAAAATGAGGCACAATCTAATATCTTTCTTTCTATATATTTAAATGATACATTATTAAAAGTTATATTCATAAAATCATCCCATTCTTTTTTATTATATCATAAATGATATAAATTAAGACTTTTATGAATAAATTATTTTAAACCATCTATTATTTCTATTAATTTATTAGCTATTGCTAGATGTCCTTCTATATTTAAATGTTCTCCATCTATTCCAGGATATGCTATTTCTTTAGCATCAAAAAATAATGCATTATATTTTTTAGCTAATTGCTCATAAGCTTTATATGAATTTAATGATAATAAATAAGAATTATAATTAAAATTATCATCTAATTTAGCAATATCTTTGCTTAAAGCAATGGGAGATATAATTAATAATTTTTTTATTATATTAGATTCAATTATTACATTTAATAATTTATCCATTGATGATTTAACTTGATCTAAATTTGATGCATTATTAATCTTATAATCATTTGTACCAAGCATAATAATAAATAAATCTATATTATCATATTTATCTAATGTTTCTTTTATATTATCTATAGCCTTTCTATTTTCTCTAGGATCATTATAAATAGTAGTTCTTCCTACTAATCCCTCTTCATAGATATTATAATTTTTATATTTATTTTTTAAGATATTAGAAAATCTATTCTCATATCTTTTTCCATCAGGACTATATCCATATGTGTTAGAATCACCGTATAATACAATATTCATAATTATGCCTCCTACTTTTTGACATTATTATAATATCATAATCCTACTATGTCAATGGGTTTAGTATGATTTAAAAATAAAATAAATATAGGATGAGTATAACTCATCCTACTATAACCACTTAAAATTATTTATACCAGCACCTATTTCAAAATGAAATTTAGCAATACATAATTAAAATTTTTCTGTAATTGGCTTATCTGTAAATGAATAAATTGTAGATGTTGCATCTGATAGGTAATAGATAACCATATTAGAATCTAATTCATTATACATACCTCTTAAACTTGAATTATTATCTAGCATAGATTTTTTAGCTTCTATAGATTCATCTTTAACTAATTTAGTTTTAATTCTTATCCAATTTCCATTTAATATGGCAGATATTGCCACATTATTATTAGCATCAATTTGTTTAGCTACATCCTTTTTAGCACCAGTAATAATATATAATTTATCATTATATACATTAATCGCACCAAATGGTCTTACTTCAGGAGTATTACCATTAATTGTTGCTACAAAAAATACCTTTGCATCATTTAAAAATTTAATTGTCTTTTCCATAAAAATCCTTCCTATACTTTTCTAATATTTCTTTTGCAAATATACTTGTTTCAATTTGACAGTGTACGCAATAACTAATACAATTTGCGTACCCCTTCTTGAAAAGTGCGTACCCCTAAGGCATTTGCGTACCCTTAGTGTGTTTTGCGTACCCCTACTTTAATTGTACAAAGCTTACCCTTAAGCTCATAACCTATCTTTTCATAACAAGCATTAGAAGCTTTATAATCAGCATTAGTATAAAGCATTGGCGTATATCCATTATCTAGTGCTATTTTAGTAACTTCATACACTAAATTAGCTGCATATTGTCTTCTTCTATACTCTTCTTTTGTATAAACTAAATTAATTGATGCAAGATGTTCATTAGGACCATATTTACATGAAGCAACTACATTATCGTTTTTATCCTTCCATAAATAAGTATATCCTTCTTCTATATATTTTTTTGCATCTAATATATAATCTTCCTTTTTCTTTTTATCAATTCCAATTGATTCATAAAATTCATATATTATATTAGATAATTCATCTAAATCAGATATATCACATTTATGAATATAACCATCACATACTAGAGGTTTAATTGGTTTTTTGCAGTCATAAGCAAACATATTAATCAGAATAGATAAATTAATATTATTCTCTAATGCTTTTTTATTTAAATATTTATATAATTCATATTTTATATTAAAGTTATGTTTTCCATTTAATAAGTCTTCAGATATCAATAATTCATATATTTTATCTTTAATATTTTTATTTATATTATCTTTTGTCCAAATCCAAATTGGATGAATATCATCAACATAACATATTATAAAATTTTTATGATCAGTATAAATCATTTTGCAATTACCATACATTACTTTGCCTAATACAAAAAATGTATATTTATCATTGCTTAATAGTTTTATATCATCTTTATTAATACAATTATCAATTTTATTTTGTTCCCTGATTTTTCTTAAAATATCAACACCTCTTTTAATATTATCTTCGCTATTAAAAGAGATTTTTTTTGCTTCTAGCATTCTTTCTATCGCTTGAAGAATATCTAAAGTGTGATATGGTTCATATAAAGAGATTAATTCTTTTAATGGTAATAATTTGTATGCTTGTTTAGATGATATTTCATAAGTATATGAAAAGCATCTATATAAATATCCAGCCCAATACATCGAATTATGATTATATTTTATAGATCCATATGTTGTCTTACCATATTGATTATCCAATTCAATAAATATATCTTCTATTGTTTTACTATCATCCAAAAAAGAATAGTCATCTAATTGTTTAACTATTTTAGAATTCATATACCTTCTAACAAATACTTCAGAACTCATTTCAAGTTTTTTTACTGATAATTCAAATAATTCAGCTTGAATATCAGCTAATCTTTTACATTCTCTATCCAATTCTTTCATTTTAGAATCTCCTCAATATATTTACCTTCTCTTTTATATTTAATTAATGCAAATTTTACTTTATTATCTGAATCATTGACATCTTCTTCTTTTTGTTTATAATAAAATTCTCTTTCGGCTTTAGCTATATAGCATCTTTCAAGAATACTAATCTTACTTGTTGCCTTTTCAGTTAAAAAAACATATTGATTACCTAAATTAGTTGCAGCCAAACAATGCTTGCATTGTTCATCAGTTATTTCGCCATCAATAAATCTGTCAATTATTCTAAACATTCTATTATCAGCAATAGGCGCAATGACATAATCTGATTTCTTTACTTTTTCTATGATATTTTTAATAATTTCATTATCTTCATATTCCTTTAATTTGCCTCTAAAATATGCAACCGCAAGCATCCACTCTTGATTAACATCAAAGAATTCACACTTTAAATCTTTATTATCAAATTTCAAAATATATATTGATGAATCTTGGAATCTAGAGACAAATGATGTTGTTTGCTCGATAGACTCACCGCAATAAAATCCATTACCAAAATCATTATTTGCTCTACCATAATTAGGTGATATTTCACCTTCTATTATATTTTTAGAACCATGAAATATAATTTTTGATTTAGGATTTTCTTCTTTATACATCATTTCTTTAATTTTATTTATTTTAATTCCTTTTTTATACGCATAATTATATATTTTTTCTAAAGTTTCGTTAGTAGGATAATTTTCATCATTTTCAATTCGTGTAATTGTTTTTTTATCAATATCTATAGATAAAGACATTTCTTCTTGACTTAATTCAAACATTTCACGTATTAACTTTAAATCTTCATTAATTCTGTATTTCATTTCGATCATCCTTTCAATTTACAACATAATTATACCATATGCCACCAACAAGTTCAACAACTTGTTAGAGTCACTTGTCCCTAACAAGTTTAAAAAGAAAAAGAAAAAGGCTTGATACGATATTGTATCAAACCTATTAAATCAAATCTGGTGCCCGAAACAGGACTTGAACCTGCACTCTTGTGGAACTAGATTCTAAGTC
>CAMOUB010000003.1 GCA_946626345.1 uncultured Caryophanales bacterium
CTTCTTTTGTAGATGGTCCACCAGTTAGGTGAGCTAATGGTTCTATTCCCATTTCTTTAATATGACCAGCTATTTCAGTATTATTTTTTCTATTTGACCCATTTGCACCACATGTTACAGAAATAAAATCTGGATTATATTTCTTTAATGCATCTATAGTCTCATATAATTTATCTATTTCCTCGTCATATTTTTTAGGTGGAAATACTTCAAATGATAAAGTTCTTTTAGTATCTAATATTTTAGATATTTTCATAACCATCAACTCCCTTTTGTAATTAATTATAATCCTATTTAGTCATAGTTTAAAAATATAAATAAACTATAGTTTGCTATAGCTTAAAACTATCTTGAAATATATTTTTTTAGTGAATCGATATAATATTTTGCCATATCTGATAACAAGATATTTTTATGAGTAATTATAATAATATTCATATAGTCATCAACATTTAGAGGAATTCCTATAATTCCACTATTTAAATTTTGATCTAATACACCTGATGATATAGTATAACCATTTAATCCTATTGCAAGATTAAATAGTGTTGCTCTATCTCTAACTCTAATATTTTTATTCTTTTTAATATATGATAATATTTCTTCTGAGAAATAAAATGAATTATTATCTCCTTGTTCAAAAGACAAATATGGATAATCCTTTAAGTCATCTAATGTAACATATTCTTTTTTAGCTAGTGGATTATCAACAGATGTAAAGATATGAGGCTTCGCTCTAAATAATAATTTATAATCAATATTTCTTTCATCTAAAGTCTTTAGAATAATATTTTTATTATAATCATTAATATATATTACTCCAACCTCACTTTTAAGCTTAGCAACATCATCAATAATTTTATATGTTTCAGTTTCCTTAATTGAAAAATCATATTTTTCCGAATCATATTTTTTAATAAAATCTACAAATGCATTAACACAAAATGAATAATGCTGACATGAAACAGAAAATAATACCTTTGATGCATTTGATTTATATCTTTCATCTAGCATATTAGATTGTTCTAAAACCTGTCTTGCATAGCCTAAAAATACTTCTCCATCTTGTGATACAATAATTCCTTTATTTGTTCTTGTAAATATTTTTATATTATATTCATTTTCTATTTCATGAATTTGATTTGTAAGTGATGGCTGTGAAATAAATAATTTATTAGCTGCTTTTGAAATACTTCCTTCTTCTGCAACTGTAATAACATATTTTAAATGTTGTAAAGTCATATAATCCTCCCATAGTTTAAAACTATACCCATTATAGCATATTTAGTCAAATTTTACATAATTAAAAAATAATGATATAATGAAATAAATTTTCATATTAGGGAGGAAATAGTTATGAAAAAAGTTTTAAAAACAATGGGAGTATTAGGATTATCTATTTTTGCATTAAGTGCATGTACTAATTCAAATACTAATACAAATACAATATCCACTTCTATAATAGAAGAATCTAAAACAGAAGAGATTGAAACAACTGCTGTTATTGATGATTCTAAATATCAAGTTTCAAAAGAAAATTTGGCTAAAGCATTAAACACTTATGAAATTAATAATTTTGTTGCAACAACTACTTCTTATACTAATGAAAGGCTAAATGGTACTTCAAAATCATATAAAAATGGAAATTATTTAAAAATGGAAACAAATTTAGTTTATCCTGAAAAATCAGAACAAACTATATATGGTTATCTTGAAACTGATAAACTTACTGAATTTACATACTCTGATGATGTTTGGAATAAAGAAGTTACTGAAATTAGCTATATCAAACAAGAACAAATAAAAACAATTGATTCTATAATTTATGATGAAACAACTCATTCATATAAAATGGAAAATTCTTCTACAATGGGTGAAGGTACAGAATATGAAAGTACTGCTACAATAAGTCTTGAATATTTTTTTGAAAATAATAAACTTATAAAATATATATCTATCACTGCAATAACATATAAAAATAACCCAGAACAAAATATAAATGGAATGAAAACAATTACAGAATTTGAATACGATAAGGCACCTGAGATAATATTCCCAGATGAAGTCCTAAATCTTCTTAAATAAGAAAAAATGACTATCACAACCGATAGTCATTTTTTCTTAGTCTAATTTAGGAAGCATTCCTATATATTCAGATTCATTAGAATTTTTCTTTGGAGTTTCTTTTTGGCTTAAAGCAACCATTGATTTAGCTTTATTAGGTGAAGTAATTGTACCAGCACCTGATACACATCCCATAGGACATGCCATACCTTCAAGTAAATATCCATCATATTTACCTTCTACTGCATCTTTTAGCATCTTTCTACAATTATCTAAGCCTTGTGCAGCAAATACCTTTACTTCTCTTTCTGGTGCTATCTTTTGGCAAGCATTAACAACTGCTTGAGCAACACCACCCATTACAGCAAATCCTCTACCATCAGCTGATGTTTCATTCTTTAATTCAGCTTGTTTTAATTTAGCAAAATCAACATTCTTAGCTGTAAACATACCATTTAATTCTTCAAATGTTAATACAAAATCAACATCAGATCTAACTGATTCTCTAGATGCTTCAAGCTTCTTTGCAGAACATGGTCCTACAAATACAATCTTACAATCTGGATGCATCTTTTTAACTAATCTTGCAGTATATACCATTGGTGTTAAGGCCATTGATATATTTTCTCTATGTTCAGGATATTCCATCTTTGCCATAACACTCCATGCAGGGCAGCAAGATGTAGCCATGAATTTTAATTTATTAGGAACATTCTTTAAATAATCCTCTGCTTCTTCAATTGTACATAAATCAGCACCAATTGAAACTTCATATACACCATCAAATCCTAATTGCTTAAAAGCATCTTCCATTGTTTTTAAATTAACCTTAGGACCAAATTGACCCATAATTGCAGGAGCAACTATAGCATAAATTGGTTGACTTGATTTAATTGTTTGAATAACTTGGAATATTTGTGATTTATCAGCAATTGCACCAAAAGGACAATTAACCATACACATACCACATTTAACGCATTTATCATAATTGATAACTGCCCTACCTTTTTCATCAGATTCAATTGCGTGCATTCCACAAGATGCAGCACAAGGACGTTCTCTATGAATAATTGCATGATAAGGACATGCATTTAAGCATCTACCACATTTAATACATTTATCTTGATCGATAACTGATTTACCATTAACAGTTGTAATTGCCTCTTTAGGACATACATTTTGACATGGGTGAGCAAGACATCCTTCACAAGCATTTGTTATAAAATATGACTCAGTAGGACATGCATTACATGCAAAATCAATAATATTAATTAATGGTGCCTCATAAAATCTTTCAGTCTTAACAGCCTCTTCAATTCCCTTTGAAATAGGCTCGTTATTGTTTTCACCTCTAAATGGAAGACCAATAGCTAATCTAATTCTTTCACCTACTATTGCTCTTTCAAGGAATATAGAGCTTCTACCTACAGATTTTTCACAAATCTTATATGGTAAGTATTCAATTCTTTTATAATCTCCACCCTCATAAGCAAGGCGAGCTACTTCTTCAAATACTTTTCTTCTTATTTTGTTTATTTTTGCATATTGGTCAAGCATAATTTTTCCTCCTTAGAAAATACTAAAACATTTTACTCTAAATGGCATTTTAAATCAAGACTTTATTTGCTTTTTAGTATCGTTATTAGTATCGGTATCGTTTTCAAAATACTTTTTAACTGATTCTCCTATAGTTTTATCTATAGTTTCATTAATTTTATTCATAGAAGCAACAAGCTTATTAATCTTTGCCATATTCTCATTATAGTTCTTTTTCATAACTCTTCTTTTTTTAAATATAGAACCTTCTACTAATTCAGGAGGTGTCATATTAAAAAAATCTACACATTTTTCACTAAATTCAATAATGGAATCAACAAAATCTAATTTATTATTTAATAAAAATACAAATCTTTCATATTGATTTAATGCTCTTATAAGGTTAGATGAAAATTCAGTTAAATAATGCTCTAAGCCTAATTTTTTAGTTAATTCAACATTAATTCTTGCAACTAAATTAACATTTTCCTTATAGACAATCATTCTTTTATTAATTTCTTCATTTTCTTTTTTTAATTCTTCATCAGTCATAATACTACCTCAAAATATAATTAATATCTTCTAATGTAAATCCTGTAATAGATGAATCATCTTTTGCAATAACTCTATCTACTAAATCCTTTTTAATATTTTGTAATTCAATGACCCTTTGTTCAATTGAATCATCACATACAATTTTAATTACCTCAACTGTTTTAGTTTGTCCAATTCTATGTGCTCTATCTGTTGCTTGATTTTCAGCACTTATATTCCACCAAGGATCCATATGAATTACTGTATCAGCACCAACTAAATTTAAGCCTGTACCTCCAGCCTTTAATGATATTAAAAAAACCTTTATAGAATCATTTTGGTTAAATGAATCAACTAAACGTAATCTTTCTTTAGAATCTACATCACCAGTTATTTTATAATAATTAATTCCTTCTTTAGCTAAATTAACCTCAATGATATTTAAGGCTTGAACAAAGCTTGAAAATATTAAAATCCTATGTCCATTATCTATATATTCTGAAATCAATTTTAAAATTTCATTAGTTTTACCAGATCCACCCTCATAATTTTCAATATATGTTGAAGGATCAACACATATTTGGCGTAGCCTTGTAATATATGGTAACATCTCAAATGATGAACCACCATTTTTAATAGCTTGATTAGCTTCTAATTTATATGCATCATATAATTTACGTTGCATATTTGTCATATCTACAGATATAATACGCTCAATCTTAGGAGGTAAGTCCTTTAATACATCTTCTTTTTTTCTTCTTAAAATGAATGGTTGAACCTTCTTTTTAACAATTTCAACATATTCATCACTTGCTAAATATTTAGATTTAAATTCTAAAATTGAATCTAAATATTCAGGCATAATAAAATCAAAAATACTCCATAAATCAATTATATTATTTTCAATAGGTGTACCTGTTAAGGCAAATTTATGTAATCCATCTAGCTGCTTAACACTCTTTGTTTTATTTGCAAATGTATTTTTAATATATTGTGCTTCATCTAAGATTATATAATTAAAACTAATATTTGACAAATATTCTAAATCGTTACTCAATGTATTATAGCCAATAATATATATTGTTTTATCTTCTTTTATATTTGATTCTATTTTATGACGTTCATTAATAGAACCTACTAAGCATTTAATATTTTTAAAATCACTAAATTTTTCAAATTCATTTAACCAGTTAAATATTAAGCTCTTAGGACATACAATTAAACTTGGCTTAGCTAAATTATCACTCAAAAGTAAAGTAATAATTTCTAATGTCTTACCAAGCCCCATATCATCAGCTAATATTCCGCCAAGACCATAATTTGATAATATCTTTAAGAAATTATATCCTTCCTTTTGATATTCTCTAAGTGACCCATTTATCTTAGGTACTATAAAATTAGCATTTTTAAAATTAGTTAATTCATTTATCATATTTTTAATAAAATCATCAATACTACAATTAGCCTCATGACTTAAAGCCTTTATAGCTTGATATGTAGGTATTTGTTTTTTAGTTAATAAATGTTTTAAATCTAATTTTAAATCAACTACTGTATCATAAAATTCCTTTGATTCATTATTATTAATATCAATTATTCTATCATTACTTAATAATACATATTTCTTTCTCTTTTTTATTGCAGATAATATTTGATATAATTCATCTTCTGAATAAATAGATTCCTCTAAAAAAGCATCCATTAAGGTACCTGTATATATAATTCTAATATTAGCCATATTCATTTTAGAAATAGTCTTATTTTTTAATGAATCAGATAAAAATACATTAGCTAATTCCTTTAATTCCTTAAAATCCATAATTAAGAAATTATAAATATCATCTTCTTCTTTTATTTTATTATCTTCAAATCCTAAATTTCTAATATATTTTTCAAATCTATCAAGCTTAGCCTTATCAGCTATATTCATATCTATTTCTTGATTCTCTTTATATATTTTAGTATTTATAGTAATGGCTTTTCCATCAAAATCAAAATATGCATCTATAATTAATTCTGATAATTTAAAATCATTCTTTAATGAATCAGAAATAATTATTTCATTAGGAAATCTAGAATAAATATCATTTTTAAATTTATCTAAAACTAAATTTGTATTCATTCCATTATTGTTAATTAAAAATGAATATAATTTAATATTATCACCAGTAGATATTACTTTTAATATTGATTTATCAATATCATTAATATAATAAATATTATTTGGAGTAATAATAGTATTTTTATTGTCAATGTTACAATTTAGGATATAATTATCATCTATTTTAGCTTCTAATTTAAATTCATTTAAAGATAATAAATAATCATTATTATTAATAGTTATTATGGAATCTTTATATATTTCAAATAATTTTTCTAATACATATCCATTTAAAGGAATATATCTTGGATTTAGATATCTTATTTCATCATTATTAGATTCAATTAATAATAATAAATTAATTAAATCCTTTGATTTTGAATCAAAATTATTAATATGATGATTGAATTCTAGACTCTTTCCATATTTAAAAATATCATGATTTTTAATTGAATCTAATAAAATAGGAAGACTCTTTATTACATAAAATTTATCTCTACCTATTTTTAATTCAAGCTTTAATTCTTTAGTATCATAATAATATATTATTTCAGGCTTTAATGTTATTAAGCCTGTTTTATTATATGATTCATATTCTAAATTTTGATTTAATAGATCTATTGAATCATTATATTTTTTAATCATTAATATATTTTTCTTATTAGCTATTTTTTTATTTATAACATCCAATTTAATATTAAAATCATCAAATTGATATAAAATTTTCTTTATTTCAATTGGTAGCTTTTTATCCATATATAAATGTGATATTGAAGAATCAAAATATACTTTATCTATACTATTATCTAAATACGATAAAGTCATTAAATGTATTTCACCTAAATAGATGCTTAAATCTATTTTTAATGAATCAAAATAATCATCAATGTTATATTTAAAATCAAAATATTTAAAATCATCCATATTATAATTTTCAAAATATTTTTTATTTATTAATATATCTATTATGAAATTTGTATTATCAATTCTTTCTAATAATTCTTTAGCAATAAGCTTATAATTTTTAGACGCAAATTGATATAAGGTATATAGACTAATTGCTAATTCTTTATTATTAACATTAATTAATTCATTAAAATTATTATCTAGATATTTAATAGCACTATCAGCTGATCTAAAATTTCTTATTAATTTAATTTTAGCATCATTTGGTAATAAATCTATTTCATCTTCTCCTAAATTTAGGTCTAAGCCTAAATATAGATATACCTTTATTTTAGTTTCTTGATTTGCATTTTTTAAGATATTTTTAACAAATAAATTTAAGTCATTATCGTATGAGAATTTCTTAGAATAATTATTTAAAAATAAATCAATTAATTCATTAGATGGTTCTATTAATGTAGATAATTTAGGTAATAATTTAGAAAATCTTTTAAAATTATATTCACTTGATAATATTAATTTTAAAGCATAATAATAATCATCATTTAATAAATAATAAATTATTTTTATGAAATCATTAATATCATCAAGAAAATCCTCTATTTGTGATTTAGATGAAATTATTGATTTATATATACCTAAAGATTTTAAATTATATGATATATCAGGTAATAATCTATTTATTCTATCATTAAATGCTAATAAATAAATTAGTGAATCCATATTATATCTAACATGGTTTTTATTCATAAATTCTAAGCATTCTTCTACATCAAATACAGTTTTAATCAAATCTTTTATAACTAATACCTGTAATAATCCCTCAGATAATGTTTTAGTATATTTATAGGCATCTAGGGCTTGTTTTAGGGTGTTATTAGATTCAAAGCTTGAATCTGATATTAAATCATTCATTTTAGATGATATTAAAGCTATGACTGCAACAACATGCTTACAGCCTTTTCCTACAGGACATGAACAAGAATTAATAAAATGTCCCTTTTCATATCTAATATTTTGGGTATAATTATTATTCTCTTGCCCTTTTACTTTACCAACTATAGTATCTCCTACTAAATAGAAATTTCTTACATTTCCTAAATTAAAGTAATCAATACCACGTTCAAGTGAGCTATATTTAAAAAAAGATTCATACTTCTTTTCTAATAGATTAGATGCTAATTTAGGATCAATAAATTGAAAAGAAAATTGGTTAGCATCTTCTATAATTTTATTTTCATATTTAATTTTATATAAGTTATCTTTTTCTTCTAATATTAAACCAATTCCATAGTCCATACTGAAGACAAAATTATATTCCAATGAAACCATCCCCATTTATTTAATTATACTTTAATATTTAAAACTAATAAATATAAATATTTATTTTTAGAAATATAATCTAATACCTTATTCTTTATTTCTACAGGTAAATTATAGTCAATATTATATATATTTTTTAAGACTAGATATGAAAATGAATATGCATCTATTTCTATTTCGTATGATAAATAATCTATCATTTTATAATTATCCATTTCATATTTCCATTTTTCAGATATAAAATCATTATTATTTTTAATATAGATATCTTGATAATAATGTCTTAGTTCATGGATAGATAAAAATAATAGCTTATATCTATTAGTTATTCTTTTTAAATAAATAATACCATCTAAATATGAAAAGCCTAATGAATCATTAAATATAATAGTTGGTTCTTTTATATTTAATAATTTTGATATTCTTTTTATTTCAGTTTTAATATTCATAAAAACAAAAAATACGAAAAAATATTTCGTATTTATGTACAATCAGTTAGTGGGTATATTTATTATAATCTATAATTTTAAAAATATAAATATTATTTTGTAAATAATGAAGTAAATGTAGCTGGTACTTTAGATTCTATTTTAATTATTTCATCTTTAAAAGGATGCTTGAATTCTAATTTAGATGCATGAAGCATTAATCTTTTAAATTGACCCTTTTCACTATATTTATCATCACCACATATTGGGCATCCTAAATGATTTAAGACAACTCTAATTTGATTTTTTCTTCCTGTATCAATTAATACTTTAACTAAAGAAAGACCATTTTTTTGAGATAGTACTTCATAATTTGTTATTGCTTTTTGTCCATCTTTATTAGATACAAAAACCATGTTATTTTTATCCTCTAATAAATTACAAATAATAGTATCTTTTTTCTTTGGTAATTGACCATTACATACTGCATAATATTCTCTTGTTATAACAAAATCATTCCAATTTAATCTAAGCTTTGATTGTATTACAGGTGATTTTGCAAAAACTAATACACCAGAGGTTTCTTTATCAATTCTATGAATAACATATGGTCTTAATGTTTTAGATTCTGCTTGCATAAATTGTAATACATAATTAAATGCTGATTCATTATCTTTATCACTTTCTACAGATAATAATCCATTAGGCTTATTAATTGCAAAAAAGTCATCATCTTCATAAATTATATCTATTTTAGGTAATCTCTTTTTAGGCTGTCCTGGTCTTTTAGAATTATCTATTACAGGTCTTTTAGAGATTTTAACTTCATCTTCTTTAGCTAAATTAAAATTATATTGACTAACAACACTACCATTGACTAATACCTGGTGGTTTGATAATAAATTTTTAACATTATTTCTAGATGTATTTAATTTTTCTAATAAAAATGGTAATAATTCATTTTGGTATTTAACCTTAAATACATTTGTATATTCAATTTTAGGCTTATTGTCAAAAGATTTTCTATTATTTTTCATATATACCTCTATAAAAAAAGCCTCATATTAAAGGCTTTTATCTAATAATTTTTTTAGCTAATTTTTCATATATCATTTTTGTTTCATCATCATAACAAACAAAAACTATCTTAGTAAAATAATCAGGATGAGCTTTTAAATAATCCATAACTACTGTAATAGCTGTTTTAGCAGCTGGCTCTTTTGGAAAATGATATGAACCAGTTCCAAGTGCAGGAAATGCGATTGAATGCACATCCATTCTTAAGGCTAAATCTAAAACAGATTTGTAGCATGATTCTAATATTTTCATTGATTTTGAATTCTTATATACTTCAGGTACTGCATGAAATACTCTTTTACAAGGTAATTTATAGCCATTTGTGATTCTACAATCACCTGGTTCACATCCTGTATATAATAAGCATTCTTGGTTCATTCCAAGTCCTGCAGCTTTAAATATTGCAGTATCTATTCCTCCACCGCCAAGTAGAGTTTTGGGTGCTGAATTAACAATAGCATCAACGCCCCAGTTAGATACAATATCTCCTTTTTCTATTTTAATTAATTCATTAAGATCTTGCTTCATAATTTTTTTCTCCTAAACAATACTATTTTATTAATTATTGTTCATTTTGTCAAATTAGATATATTTTATGCTTATTTAGTCTTTTTTACACTATAGCCAAATTTACCAATATATTTTCCAAGTGAATAGTATTCACCATGACTATATGATATTAAATTTGCCTTCTCTAAATGAAATCTATTTGTTTCATCCATATATTTTTTATCTACAGTTACACCTAAAATATCAGCAAGTATCATATCATGGCTTCCAAGCTTTATTACTTCTTTTACCTTACATTCTAAAGATACAGGAGATTCTTTAATAGATGGGGCACTTACATATTTTGATTCAATTGGAGTTAAATTTAGTTCTTTAAATTTATCATGATCCCTACCTGATTTAACTCCACAATAATCACAAGCATATGTTAGATTTTCATTGACTAAATTAACAACAAATTCTTTAGTATCTAAAATCATATTATATGAATATCTTTCAGGTCTAACTGATATATATAATATTGGTGGATTAGTGCATACATTACCACACCAGGCAACTGTAATTATATTTAGTTTTCCATCTTTTCCTTTTACACTTACCATTACTGCAGGTAATGGATTTAGCATATTTCCTGCCTTCCAATATTCTTTCATATTAGTCCTTTCTAATTAAAAATAAAAGATAGTAGGTTATTTTGCATTTATGTATTTATCTACTTTCGTTTTTTTCTTTTCAAAATACATTGCTTGATCTGCATCATATAAAGCATCATGAAATGATTTATTTTCTATTAGCGAATAACCAAAAGCACATGAATATGAAGTCTTTTTCAAGCACTCTTTCATATGATTAATATTTGATACAACGTCCTTTTCAGTAACATTTGTATATAATATTTCAAATTCATCTCCACCAATTCTATAGGCTATACCATGTTCTCCACATTCTTTAGCTAGAATTTCTGCAACAGTCTTTAGTGCCTCATCACCTTTTAGGTGACCATATGTATCATTAAAATATTTTAAGTCATTCATATCTATTGATACTACTGCACCTTTTTTAGAGGCAATATACTTTGCATCCTGGTAAAAATTTTGTCTATTATTTAATCCTGTTAAAGAATCTGTGCCTGATTTATAAATATATGTAAAAGTATAATACAATAATAATGCTGTTGCATAAATTGGTGAATAATCTTGGTTATGAGAGAATATAAAATACAATATAACTCCTAAAACAGATGTTGATAAAATGAATATTACAACAAGCTTACTTTTTGAAGTATTATTCTTTAAATATTTTACATTTTGTATAGAGAAAACAATTATATAAAATGCTTCAATAACATAAGGCAAATATCTTAAAGGACCACCGAAATATTTATTATCATTTGAAAAATAACAAACGATATGTGTCCACTGAGATGTAAAATAAAAAGGAATAGATAATGTTGCAGGGATAGTTAATATAGCAAATAATATTTTATTTTCTTTAGAAATAGGTGATATTATTTGCATACATAAAATCATTACAATAGGATATAGTGAATATTTTAATGCTGTAAGCATTGGTCTTGCTAGAGATAGTTTTTCAAATGATTGAGTCCAAAGCTCAACATAAGTAGCTATTGACACAATTAATAATAATACAGCAGCAATTCTTGTCATTTTTTTAGTTGTATCATTTAAATGAGTACTAATTAATGATATTAAAAATAAACCACTAACTTCAAAGATTAATATATAATTTTCTAAAACATAATCTATAAAACCCATTATATCCCTCCTTTATTTGAAAAAACAAACTATTTCCCGTTTTTGATTATAACATATAATACTATGTATAATAAATAAAAAAGCTACATATTCAATGTAATAAACATCATTTATGCAGCTTTTTCAATTATTTACTTATTTGTAATATTTACATCTAATTGGTTATAAGGAATTTGAATATGATTTTCATCTAATACATCCTTAAAATCCTTTAATAATTGGAAATTAACTGTCCAATAATCAGTATTTTTAACCCAACATCTACATGTTATATTTATACTACTATCAGCATATTCTGATACTTCTGCAAAAATAGGTTGATCTTTTAATACTAAATCATTATTATTCATACATTTCTTTAGAACATTCTTAGCTAAATCAACATTTGAATCATATGATACAGACATTATTATATCTATTCTTCTTGTTTCTTTTAATGAATTATTTACGATAACACCATTAGCTAGGCTACCATTAGGAATATATACAACTCTATTATCTGGAGTTCTTAATGTTGTATAAAATAATTTAATATCTTCTACTGTTCCTTTTTCACCTTGTGCAACTATAAAATCATCTAGCTTAAATGGGCGCATTACAATTAAGATTACACCACCAGCAAAATTAGATAATGTACCTTGTATTGCAAGACCAATTCCCACTCCTGCAGAAGTTATAACAGCTGCAATAGACGATGTTTGGACTCCTAAAAATCCTACTAAGCATAAAACAATTAATATTTTTAAAGATAATCTAGTTACATTTACTAATACTCTAGATAATGTAGCATCAGCATTTTTTCTTTCTAATCTTTTTGTTATTTTTTTAGAAATTAAATTAATAATTTTAAATGAAACAATTAAAATAATAATCGCTAAAATTATCTTAATACCTGTATTAACACACCATTCAACAACTACCTGCCAAACGTGGTTCCAATCAATTCCATTTGAGGCTTGTTGAGCTGTAGTTGATTCAATAGTTTCTACAGTACTTATAGTTTCTTCTAAATCCATTTTAAACCTCCAACCAAACAAGAGATATTTTATCATTTTATGATAAATCTATCAAGATTAAAAAATATATTTTATATTATTAAATCTTATTTTGCTTCGTATCCAGCATCAATAATTGATTTTACTAAATCTTCTCTAGCTACATTTTTTGTTACACTTACAGTAACATTTTTCTTATCAAGGTCAGCATTTGCCTCACTAACTCCATCAATCTTTAAGCATGCATCCTCTACATGCTTTTTACAATGCATACACATCATTCCATTAACATTAATTACTATTTTTTCCATATTATTTTCCTCCTTATTAGTAATTACATTTTTTATAAATAATAAATCTTCTTCTTTAATTTTTCTATTATTTTTATGCTTATTAGCATCAAATAAATTTAAGCGTAAGGCATTTAATACTACAAATATACTTGAAAAGCTCATTGCAAGTGCACCATACCATGGCTTTAAGCTTACTAAATATTCATTATTTGTAAAATAAAATATACCAAATGCGATAGGTATCATTATTAAATTATAAAAGAATGCCCAGAATAAATTTTGTTTAATATTTTTTACTATTTCTCTTGATATTCTAATTGTTTTAACTAAATCATTTAGGCTTGATTTTACAAGTACAATATCTGCTGAATCAATCGCAATATCAGATCCAGCTCCAATTGCAATGCCAATGTCTGCGCTAGTTAATGCTAAGGCATCATTAATACCATCGCCAACCATTATAGTACTTCCATTTTTCTTTATTTTTTCAACTATATCTTTTTTATCTATTGGTAATACATCTGAAATAAAATAATCGATTTCTACCTCTTTTGCAATAGATGAGGCTGTAATATGATTATCGCCTGTTAGCATTATAGGAATCAATCCTAATTCCTTTAGATTTTTTATAGCAATTTTAGAATCTTCTTTTATTTTATCTGCAACAGCAACTATTCCTATTAATTCATTATCTAAAATAAATATTAATGGAGTTTTACCTGATTGGGCAATATCATTAATTATTTCTAATTTTGAATCATCTATATTAATTAATTCTTTAGCATATTTTAAATTAATACCATATGCTAATTTATTATCAATAATTCCAGATACTCCTTTTCCACCTATTTCTTTAAAATCTTTTACTTCTTTTTTCTCATAGCTACATTTATATTCGTTTATAGCACTAGCAAGTGGATGACTTGAATTTTCTTCTAATGATTTAATAATTGATAAAAATTTTGCTTGATCAATAAATGGAACTATACTATATACCTTAGGCTTACCCATTGTTATAGTTCCTGTTTTATCTAATATTACATATTTTGCATCCTTTATATTTTCAATAGATAATGCATTTTTAAATAATATTCCATTTTTAAATGACAATCCAGAACCAACCATTATTGCAACAGGTGTTGCAAGGCCTAAAGCACATGGGCATGATATAACTAAAACCATTACTGCTCTATTAATTGCATATGTTAATATTGTTTCATTTATATCTAGATTAATTACATTACCAAGTATAAACCAATATGTAAATGCTAAAAGTGATATAAGCATAACAACTGGCACAAATATTGCTGCAACCTTATCAACTAATCTTTGAATTTTAGGCTTAGTTTGATTTAGGTCATATACCATTTTTATTATTTTAGATAATGAAGTATCTTCACCAACTGATTTAGCTTCACATTTTAAAATACCATTTAAATTTATAGTACCACTATAAATATTATCGCCTATTGTTTTATCAACAGGCATTGATTCTCCTGTTAGCATATTTTCATCTACTGATGATATACCATCAATTATTTTTCCATCTACAGGAATTGAATCTCCTGCCTTAACTATAAATATATCACCTATTTTAATATCAGATGCTTTTACTCTAACTTCTTTTCCATCCTTTATTATTGTTCCTTCTTTTGGTGCTAAATTCATTAATGATTTTAATGCATTTGTAGTTTTTCCTTTAGAATATTCTTCTAACATTTTTCCAATTGAAATTAATGTAGGAACCATACCTGCAGTTTCAAATGTTAAATTCATTGCATATTTCATAATCATATGATCATCATTTTTATAATAAGCCATAATAAATAATATAACTATAGCATATATAAATGATACCATTGAACCTAAGGCAACTAATGTATCCATATTAGGACTTCTATTGATTAAAGCTTTAAATCCTGATATATAAAATCGTTTATTTAATAACATTATAATAGCTGATAAAATCATTAATATTAATCCCAATATTAAAGGATTTTTATCTAAATTAAATATATAAAAATGCATCATAAATCCCATTGATAAATAGAATAATGGAATTAGAAAAATTATTGAAAAAATTAATCTAATTATAAGAGGTTTAATCTTATTTTCTTCTTTTTCAAAATTTTTAGAGTTTATACCTTTAGCATTACTTTCATATCCTGCCTTTTTAATTGCCATATTGATTTCATCAATTCTTTTTGGATCATCGATATTACAATCCATTGTATTAGTTAATAAATTAACTTCAACATCTGATACTCCATCAACACTTTTAGCAGCTTTACTAACATGAGATGCACATGCAGCACAGGTCATTCCTTTTATATCAAATCTTTGTTTCATTATGAAAACCTCCTAAATAGATCTACTATTTCATCAAGCTTTTCATAATCGCCATCTTTAATTCCATTTAATACACATGAATGCATATGATTATCTAAAATTACTGATGCTAATGATTTAATAGCCTTATCTACTGCTGATAATTGAATTAAGATATCAGCACAATATCTATCATCATTTATCATTTTTTTAATACCATCTAATTGTCCTGTAATTCTATTTAATCTTGACAATAATTTATTTTTATCATCATCACTTCTATTAACTTTAATATCTTTATTACAATTACATGCCATATTTCATCACCACTTATATAATATACCCCCATAGGGTATATGTCAATGATAAAAATATGTTAAAATATGTTAGGTGATATTATGCGACTTTTAAATTATGTTAAGATATTTTATGGCATTACTAGATTAGAACTTCTAGAGCTTGATAAAAATGATTTAGTATTAGTAAATAATAAAAAAGAAAAATTAACATATAAATTAAAAGAATCTGATATCGTTACTATTAATGGAAAGATAATAGAAAAATTCCCGTTTTCATATTATATGTATAATAAACCTAAAGGCATATTATCTATGATATCTAATAATAATGATAGTTATATTAATAATATTAATATTGATAAAAAATTAATGGTTGCCGGAAGATTAGATAAAGATAGTGAGGGCCTATTACTATTATCTAATGATCCTGAATTTATTAATTCTATAATGGGTGAAAAATCAATTATTGAAAAGGAATATATAGTTACTACTTTTAATAAAATTAATACTGAATTTATTAATAAAATGAATGGAGAATTTATTATAAGAGGACACTTATTAAAGCCTGTTAAAATAAAAATAATTGATGATTATAATTTTAGTATTATATTAACTGAAGGAATATATCACCAAATTAGAAAAATGGTTATAGAATCAGGAAATAGAGTTAAAAATTTAAAAAGAATTAGAATTGGAAAATATAAATTAAATGACCTAAAAACTTCATCTATTATAGAAATTAAACCCTAAGAAAAAAGAATGAGACGACTCATTCTTTTATTTTTTATTTTTTCTTTTGACTTCTTAAATAATAACCTATAACAAATTTAGTAGTTACAAATTTCATTATAAAATTAACAAATTTAACATTAAATCCATATGTAGATACTATTTTAGATCTTCTATATAAATCACGGTAAGCTCTTTTTACAATTACATCTGCTTCATAGATTTTTCCATAATATCTAACCTTATCATTTTGTTTGGTATCAGCCCTTGATATAAATTTAGTATTAACCCAGCTTGGGCATAATGCCATTATTCTTATACCTCTAGGCTTTAATTCTGCATATAATGACTCAGTATAGCCTTTTACAAAGGCTTTTGTGGCTTGATATGTTGCCATATAAGGAATAGGTTGGAAAGCCGCACGAGAGGCAACCTCTAATATTTTAGCTCCACTTGACATATATTTTGAAACATATCTAGTTAATAATACTAATGCTTTTACATTTAGGTCTATCATACCTAAATCATCTTCTAAATCAATTTTATCGAAATCACCAAATTTAGCATAGCCTGCATTATTAATTAATAATTTAACATCAGGTGATTCTTTTTCTAATAATTCATTAATTTTAGATATAGATTTTTCTTTGGTTAAATCTAAAGGAATTATTCTTAATGGTATATTAGTTATTAATTTTAATTCCTCTAATGATTTTTCATTTCTAGATATAACCCAAATTTCATCTACATTTACCCATTTATTAGCTTGAAATAGAAATTCTCTTCCAAGGCCAGATGAGGCACCTGTAATGATTGCAATTTCCATTATTTTATACCTAATCCATCTTTAAATGCATGACCAACAATTTCAGATACTAATAAATAATTATTATTACATGGATCAAATGAAATTGCTTCTAACTTCTTAGGATCAATTTTATCATTTGTTAAAATAGATTCATCAACTGAAACATTAATAATCTTTCCAACTAATCTTCCATCCTCTCCAAGGCTTATCATTTCACACTCAATTGAAAGAGGATATTCTTTAAATAAAGGGGCATTAACGAATTCTGATTTAAAATGATGGAATCCTGCTTTTTCTACCTTATTATATGTTTTTTTTCCTGATACAATTCCAAAATAATCAGATTCTTTTACAGTTGATTTAGTTGCGATACTTAATGTAAAAGCTTTTGTTTTTAATAAATTATCAGTAGTCTTATGACTTGCAAGATTAACTTCTACCTTATCATAATCATAAATTCCACCCCATGCTGCGTTCATTAAATTTGGCATACCCTTTTCATCGTATGTACCAAGCATTAATACAGGTTGTGGATAAATCCAAGTTTTTACTCCAAAATTTTTTCTCATTTTTTATATTCCTCCTTATATAAATTGATTCCTTTTAATAATCTATTTAATCCTTCTGTTACATTTTCTTTAGATGTAGCTAAATTAATTCTAATAAATGTTTTAAAGTTAACGCCATATTCTTCTCCATATGAAAAATATACCTTAGCCTTATCTTTTAAATATTCACATAAAAATTTTGTATCATCTGTAATTCTTTTACAATCAACCCAAGCTAAATATGTTGCATCTCCAAAATGATAATCTAATTCCTTTAAATTTTCATTTAAGAAATTTCTTAATATCTTTTTATTATTATAAACATATTTGTTCATTTCATCTAGCCAAGCTTCGCCTTTATTTAGGGCTACACTAAATGCATCATATACAAATGCGTTACCTTCAGCAACCTCATCTGTATTTAAGCCTCTATTTACAAGCTTTCTAATCTTTTCATTAGGAATAACTACACATGCACCTTGAAGTCCTGCTAGATTAAAGCATTTAGATGCTGATATACAAGTGATAGATATTTGTTTATTTATATCATTAACTGAAGCAAATGGAATATATTCCATACCTGGTGTAACAATGTCACAATGTATTTCATCAGATAAGACTACAACATTATTTTCATAACAAATCTTACCTATTCTTTCTATTTCTCCTCTTGACCAGATTTTTCCTACAGGATTTTGAGGATTACATAATATTAGCATTCTTACACCATTTTTAATTCTTGCTTCAAAATCCTTCCAATCTATTTTGTATTCTTTACCATCATAGATTAAATCTGATTGAGAAACCTCTCTATGATTATTGATAATTGAATTAAAGAAAATATTATATGTAGGAGTTAAAACCAAAACTCTATCATTAATTTTAGTTACTCTTCTTACAATACTAGATATTGCAGGTACAACACCTGTTGAAAATATCATCCATTCCTTTTTAAAATCAACATGATGACGCTTAATCCAAAAATCTCTAAATGCATCAAAATAATAATCTGGTGTATTAGTATAGCCTAAGGCACCTAAATCAACTCTTTTTTTAATTGCATCCTTAACAATATCTAATGTGTCAAAATCCATATCAGCAACCCACATAGGTAAGACATCAGGATACATCCATTTTAAAGAGCTAGTTTCTAATCTATTAGCTGTTTTGTCAAAATTATACATAGCTACTCCTTAATAACAATTGTTGTTTTTTTAGGATCAATCATTTTTTCATCTAAAATAATTTCTCCAATACCCTTTGCTTCTATTCTACCATTAATTGGATTTTTAACTGAATCTATTTTTGATTGTATAATTGCATCTACATCCTTACATAATTCAAATGATAGGTCTGTATTTAATAATTTACAATTAATCATTTTGATTCCATCCATGTAGCACATACCTTGATTTGAATCAATAGTACAATTAATTAATGTAATATTTTTTGAATTCCATCCTAAATATTCACCTATGATTGTTGAATCATAAATTGTTACATTTTCGCAATTCCAAAATGAATCCTTAGAATTTAATCTCGCATTATGTATTTCTATATTTTTAGCTCCATCAAATGCGTAATTACCAGATAATGTAAAATTATCAATTTTAATATTTTCTGAATTCATTAAAAAATAATTACCTCTTGCTTGAACATTTTTTAATGTTACATTCTTACAAGTCCATAAAAATTCTTCTGCGTTAGGAATCATTGTATTTTCAATTGTTATATTAGAAGATCTTCTAAATTGCTTAGGAGCTTCAATAAATGAATCTTTAATATAAATATTATCTGTATACCAAATACCAGATCTTGCTGTATCTAGCCATGTTGTATTAAATACCTTTATATTTTTAGAATACCATAAAGGATACTTCCATTTAAATATACAATTATATAATTCTATTTCACTTGATTCCTTTAATGGAGATTCTCCATCAGCAAATGTTGTATCATAAAATTTTGCATCATGTGTATTATATGCAGCTCTTTCTCCTGTTAAAAGTTCTTGTCTAAATTCTTTCATCTTTTACCTCCATAAATGGGAACAATAAATTATATACATCTACATCTATTCTTTTATCATTAATATCAATATTTCCGCCATTCATTATCCAAATTAGCATTAATCCATATAAAATTGTTATTATTCTATATGTTAATGAATCAACATCAGTCTCCTTTTTTAATTCATTATTTTTAATTGCATCATTAATGATATTAGAGATAGTATTATAATCATATTCAAGCTTACATCTACAATTTAGATTATTTTGAAGCCATGATTTTGTAATTAAAACACCTAAGCTAAAAACACCTTCTTTATATCTTTTAAAATAATAATCAAGCTTACTTATGATATCTAGATTACTCATTTTTTCTAATTCTTCATTAATATATCTAAATTCAAGACACCCTATATCAGATATAATATCTTCTTTTTTCTTGTAATAAACATAAAATGAACCCTTAGCAACTCCAGCAAGCTTAGTTATATCATCTACTGATACATTCTCAAGTCCTTTTTCTCTTACTAGAGTCCTTGCAGCTTCTACTATTTTAGTCTTTGTTTGATTAGCCTTCTCTTCTCTTTTTCCCATTTTATCACTTCCTTAGTTTATATTATATCAATTAATGACTATTAGTCAATGACTTTTGGTCAATTTCACATAATTTAAAATGGCAATCACAAAGATTGCCATAATTTTAAAGTGTAAATGAATATGAATTTGAGCCGTTAGTTACACTATATGATCCAGATTGAAATGAATCTGAAACTAAATATAAAGATGTATAAGTTGAGGCTAAATCAAAATTAAATATTTCATTATTACTTGAGTCTAATACTTGATATTTACCACTACTAAATGAATATGAGCTTGATGATTGTGAAAATCCTCCAAATCCTCCACCCATTTGACTTACACTTCCAAATAATTTATTTTTAAGGCTTGTTGAAGGTTGTTTTTCAATTAGACCTGCTAAAATACAAGTTCCACCTGTAATACTTATTGTTGAATCACAATCTAAGGCACCAGCACCTCCGCCTTGTGCTCCTGTTCTTGCAATAACAAAGCCTCCTGTTTGAGTATATGTACCATTAGAATCAATTCCATCAGTATCACCTGAACCAACTGTTACATCTACATAGCCACCTTTAATTAATATTGTTTTAGCTAAATATGATCCACCTGCGTTTATTCCATCATCATTTGCTTGTAGTTTAATATTACCATTATTTATATTAATTTGATTTCCTTCTATTCCTTCATGTGATTCATTAATTATTATATTTCCACCATCAATATTTAAAATATAATCCGAATGAATACCATCATCCTTTGAACTAATATTTAAATCTCCACCATTAATATTTACATTACCAACACCAGTTTCACCATTTTCTAATGTTTCACCTCTATTAGCATGTATTGCATCATCAGTTGATTTAATATTAATTATTCCGCTATTTATTTCAATATTATTATTACTCTTAATACCTTTAGCTGAATAATCAAGCTTTTCAGAATTAGTTTGTTGCATACCACCTGGCCCTGGCATTTGACTTGTCATTTGATAATTAGTCCAACCAAGGTTAATTATGCCATTTGAAATAGATGATATTTGTAATGTATCATATGTACTATTTATTACACCACCATCAGATACAGCATAATAATTATCTAAAGAATTTTCTGTAGTAGATTTGTCATATGCAAATAATTTTACATTTTTATAATTAAAATTATAGTTAGTTTTGTAATAATAGTATGATTGACGTCCTTGCATACTTACAGAATCATATTCTAGGTTTTGGAACTCGCCACTATTAATATCATCATTATAATAATATAGGGCATATCTATAATTTGTGTATGTAGATGTCATTTTTAAATACATATTTGTACTACTTTTTTCAATACTTGAATTAGAATATGATGAATAATTTGCAGTATAAATTGTAAGTGTTGGCTTATCAATTCCTTCTGTTTCATCAATAATAAAATCATATGCTGCATCTATTCCATCACAAGCTGCATAAATATCAATTATTCCACCTAATATATTTATATTTCCTCTTTGATTACCTTTAGATGAAATATCAGAATTTGAAGTTTTTAATCCATCAGAATTTTTAGATATAGCAATAATATTTCCTGATTCAATAGTTAATGAATCATTTCCCTTTAATCCATTATTATAAGCATCTACTTTTAAAGTTAAATTCTTTATTTCTAAATCATCCTTAGAATGAATTCCATTATTTGATTTACTAGAAATATATAAGCTTCCCTTACCCTTTATTTCTAAATCAGAATTAGAATAAATTGCAGCACTGCCTTCTGTCTCATCATTTTCTTCTTCTCTATTATCAATAATTTCATTATAAGTATCCTTATTGGCCTTAATTTCCACTTTTGATGCATCATTAACATAAATACAAGAATTAATACTAGAAGTTAAAGAAACGCCATCTAAATCCAAAATTACCTTTTGATCTATAGCATCAACCTTTATGATTCCATTTTCCAATTTTCCTTTTAATATATATTCTCCTTCTTCAGAGATTATATATTCGTTATTAACTGGTTCAATCTTTAAATTAGTTTGTGCGTTAATCAATTCAAAATCCCCTGTTATCTCAACCTTATTTTCTTCAGCATCTTCTGCCTTTGCGGTTGATGTATCAGATGGTTCATCTGATGAAGATAAAGTTACATTACTAAAATCTGTACTATTACTTATTTTTTTAGAATTAACACACCCTGATAAAAAAAGGCATGTAATCATCATTATTCCATATAATAAATTTTTCTTTTTCATTTTTATCCACCTCTACTGTAAGTATAGGCAAGAAACCTTAATTAAAACTAAATTAAAATATAACTTTAATAAAAAAAGCTCCTACAATGTAGAAGCCTTACTTACAACATCTGATAAAACATCTTTATCATATATGTCATCATAATCTATTTCATAATCAACATCTATTCCAAGTTCAATAAGCTTATCATTTTCATCAAATAAGCCATTTAAACTACTTGCACATATAAGCATACCTGTTGGTGTAGTAAATGGATATATAGCACATCCTCCACCACCAGATTTTTTGCCAATTATTTTAGCAAGATTATATTCTTTACAATAATTTACAAAATCATTAGCACAGCTAAATGTATATTCTGATGATAATACAAAATAATTAAAATCATATGCATCATCATCAGTATATGAGCCATCTCTATTGGCATCTACTTTAAATGTTTCAGTTGCTATTTGACCAGATTTTGTATTTTTGAATTCAAAGTATATATCATCATTAGTTATTAATCCTAAAATTTGAGCTAAGCTAAATGTATCTCCACCACCATTTAATGTTACATTAAAGATTATATTTTTATAATTATTCTCTTTAGCATAATCTAAATATCCTTTTATTTTGGAATCTATTCCATCTTCTAATTCAACTTCAAATTCATTAAATGTTATCATTAATGTATTAGAATCTATAATCTCACAATCACTATAATTTTTAGATGAAAAATCTTTTTTTAGCATACGATGAACATTCCAAAAATTTCTTTCTCTATCAGAATATGGTGCATACTCATTTATATTTTCATTAAACATATCAGTTTTTAAAATATATGTATGCATATCAGATAATGAGCTTATAAATGAATCAACACCAAAAGATGTATGGTCTTGATTCATAATATCAGTCTTATATAAAGCTAAGTTATCAGATGTTTTAAAATCAAAATAATTATTTAAGCCATATAATTCATTAAATGTAAAATCTAAAAAATCATAGTTATATTGCATAAATTCTTTTGTAGGCGTAAATGTAGGAGTAACATTTATATAATAATTATCATATGAATTTCCTATATATTTATCCCCTAAATAATATAGATAATAATATGATTCTAATGAGAATATTGAATTAACAACATGAAAAGGTATAACATTTTTATTTTCTACTTCTTTTATATCAAAATTATATTTAGAAATATCTATTACATCAGGTTTTGAATTATCTCTAATTTCAGTTGATATCATTAATAAATTTTCATGATATTCTGGAATTTCATCATAGTCTTTATCATCTATAGAATAATAATTGTAATTATTAACAGTAATTGTATCTTTATCTGAATCAACTACAAATTTATAATCATATTCACCTTTCATCATTGTATAGATATTATCATTAACACTTACTTTATTTGGATAATAACCTATATTATTTATATAATCATCTATTGAAACATAAGGTATTACTGAATTATCAAAAAAATATGTATCAATATATGAATCCTTGATAGAAAAATTTTTATCAGCATTACTAAATGGTAATTTTTTCTTAATAACCTCATTATCTTTTTCAGTAATAGTTATTTCCTCTACAGGCTTTGATTCAGTTATTCTATTAGTTTTTGTATTTGAATTGTTTTTACAGCTTACAAGAGCTAATGTAAAAGCTGATGCAATAATTAAGAATCCTTTTCGCATTTTAATTCATCTCTTTCTTTATTTAATTTAGCATATATCTTATCTGCTTGATTCATTAGAATTGTTGATGCTTTTAATATCTTAACCTGATTCTTTTTAAAGCATTCAATAACAGGTAAAGATAATTTATTATTTGTAGCACTTTCTTCTAATATTGAAATAGTTTTTTCAATACTCCATGCTTCTTTATAGCTTCTTTTAGCAATTAGGGCTGATATTACATCAGCAACCTGTAATATTTGTTGATCAATAGTTAAATTTTGACCTTTAATCTTATTAGGGTAGCCTGAACCATCCATCCTTTCATGATGTCTATAAGCTATTTCAATAATATCATAGTCCATTTTAAATGTTAGTATTTCTTTAGTAAACTCAACATGTTTTTTCATTCTGTTATATTCTGTATCGGTTAGCTTATCAGGCGTTTCTAATATCTTAAGAGGAATACATACCTTACCTAAATCATGAGCTAGACCTGCAACATATATCTTTTTACATCTAACATTTTTAATTTTCATATATTTAGCTAATTTATATGCAATTATAGCTGTAACCTTTGAATGATATAGTGTCTGAGCACTATACATTTCAAATAGAGACGATAGCATTGTAAAGAATTCAGTTTTTTCACGTCTATTAAACATCATTTTAGATATGTATTTATAGATTATAGTTTTATAGTGCATTGAATTAATTTCATAAAAAATATCTGTTGTTTTAACTAATCTAGATAGAGCATAAATATCTAAATGGTTATATTTATTCTTCTCTTCTAATATTTTATTTAATGCTTCATCTTTATCATTTAATTTAAATAAATATTCTGTATATTTTTTAATTAAAGCACATTTAATACCATCAGAATATTGAATTGATAATTTCATCTTTTTATTTTCATATAGTAATATTTCAGCATAGTTTTTAAGTGGTGAGAAATATTTTAAAAATAAATAAGTTTCATTTTTAATTGTTTCTTTATTAGTATCATCATATAGTTTTCCACAATCATTAAAGCAAGCTAAAAAAACATATTTTTTAATTGTTTTATTAGGTATACTTTGGATTTTTGCAAATCTATATAAAATAAATGCGTATTTTAGATTAAATTCCATTAATTTTGTGTCTATCTTAGACATAAAATCAATTGCTATTTCCCATAAATTTTTAGAAGGTACAATACTTCTACAATTTGGCTCTCTCATAATAAAACATCACCCTTTAAATTCTACAAATATTATAACAAATTATATACCTCTATGCAAAATAAAAAAGCAGTTTTAAACTGCTTGATTATTTTGTCTATTTAACGCAACTAAACCTAAGATTCCACCAACGATTAATACAGCTGTAATAGAAAGTGCACCTAAAATGATATCTACAATAAATAATGCTTTATTTTTAGAACTATTAATACAGATAGCATACGTACCTGCAATTGCACCTGCAATAGCGAAATACATTAATACAGAAAAATATATCATATACATTAACTGTACTTGAGTTGCTTGTTCTTCTGGTGTACCAGGAAATGATGAATGTAAGTTTCCATTCTTTAAGGCTTCTACAGTGTAATTGTAATATGATTCAGAAGTCCCCATATCCTTAAATATGAAACCTACACCTAATAATACTAATGATGTAACAATCGTAATAATTCCACCAACAATTAAAATGATTTTACTAGCTTTTCTCATATAATTTCTCCTAAAGAATTTATTATTCTTGTGTATATTTTAAATTCTCAGCTAATATGTATGTATTCATTGCTGATAATTCTTCTAAATCATCTCCAATACCTGCAAGTAATAATCCTGCTGCATATACTGAATATCTTTGTGCGAAATCTACTGTAACTGTAATTCTTGATGCATAATCAACGATAACTTCTTTATCTCCTTGATCTGCATCATAGAAATTGAATCCAAAGAAACCATCAATTTGATTACAATAGCCACCTATTTTCATCATAATTGTAATATCTTCTTTCTTTGCAAATTCAGAAATTTTATCCTTATATGCGCCAATAAATTCGAATAATGTTTTAACAACATCATTATATGGTAAGAAATAGAAAACTACATCGTCATCCTTAATTTCTTTATAAGGCTTTGCTTCTTTTTTCATAGTTTCTACATCTTTAGAAATTGCCTCAATTGTTTCTTTTTGTTTTTGGAATAAATCTTTTTTTCTTTCATAGTCGATACAAGCATTTTCTAAATGGAAATAATTTCTATCACCTAATACTTTAAATCCATTTTCTTTTAAGAATGCTTGATATGCATCAGCTGAATCCTTATCAATTGTTACTTCTAATACAACTTCTTTTCTAGCACTTAGTGGTGCAGAAGGTACATATTCTTGTTCATGTGAAGCAATTGAACTGAATGCACGTCTTAAACCTTTTTTATTATAAATTTTTGCATTTCTTTCGAATAATGCAAGATTGATTTCCTTTGCCATTTTTAAAACCTCTCATACATAAAAATCTTTTAAAATTATTATACCAATTATTTGGCTTACAGTCAATAAAAAAGGAAGTCTTAAAGACTTCCTATTCTATAAAATTTTCTTAGATATTTTGAATGTTCCGTTTTCGATTTTTTCTTCAAATTCGGCAAGCTTAAATGGCTTACCATATAGATAGCCTTGTAATCTTCCACAGCCTACATCCTCTAAGAATTTAGATTGTTCTTTTGTCTCTACACCTTCGGTTAATGTTTTCATACCAAGTTTTGTAGCTAATTGAATAATGCAATCAATAATATCTTTAGTTTTATCATTATGTTCAAAATTAGATAAGAATTTCATATCAATTTTAATAACATCAAATACGAAATCTTTTAATACATTTAATGATGAATAACCAGAACCAAAATCATCAAGCCAAATTGCATAACCATCATTTTTAAGAGATGCTACTGTTTTTGATAATGTTTCTACATTACTAGATAATGCACTTTCAGTTATTTCAACGTGAATATAATTTCTATCAATATTATATTTTAATATTGCATCCTCTAATTCCTTTTTAACATCCATTAATTCAAAATCTAATCTAGAGAAATTAAGTGATACAGGCACAATTGGTCTATCACTATCTAATGATTCTCTTAAATTTTTACATACATAATTAATTATAGCCTTATCAAGCTTATGTATTAATCTTGTATTTTCTAATACAGGAATGAAATCTGCAGGTGATAAGAATCCATGTGTTGGGTCAATCCAACGAGCTAGGGCTTCTGCACCACATAACTCATGGTTTTTAGACCATACAACTGGTTGATAATATGCAACAATCCAACCCTTTTCAATAGCTTCATCTATATGGTTAATTATATATTGACGCTTATTAAATGCCTCATCCATTTCATCATCATATTCTCTATATAAAACACCATATTCGTGCTTAATAATTCCACAAGCATATCTTGCCTTATCAATTGCTCTATTAGGGTCTTCGTCTTTCTTTGGCTTATATCCACCAACCTTTAATAAAACAAATAGACCGTCAGCTAATTCTTTTACTATTTCATCTAATCTATTAATCTTTTCTTCAAATGTATTTATAGATGTATATACAACAAAGTGATCATCTGATTGTCTTGCTATTAAATCTTTACTAAATGTTTCTTCTATTTTTTTTGCAAAATTAATTAAAAATTCATTTCCGCCATCAAAGCCTCTATGTTCATTAATAGCTCTAAAGTTTGTTAAATTTAAAAATAAGAATATCTTATCTTTATTGTCATAATATACTTTAACTGTAGATGTAATAAATTTAACATTTGTAATATTTGTTAAATGATCATGATTTGCTTCATAAATTAACAATTCATCTTTCTTTGCTTCTGCAACACGCTGCTGATAAATACTTATCGCAATCATTGTTAATGATATTAAGAAGGTAATATAATTTATTTTATCTCCGTCTAAGAATTCTCTATTTGGATACGTATCAAGGAAATAATAAAATAACATAAATACACCTGATAATATCAAAATTGAAATATATGGCTTCCAAATTAATAAGCATGCTACAAAGATTATCATTGTTAAAAAGCATGTTATCATCTTAGGTCTAGATTTAGAAATAAAGTCTGAATATCCAACCTTTATACCGAAAAGTAAACAAACAAGTGCAAAGCATATAATTATTATCATAGATAATACTGTATTATTTACTCTATATTTTCTTCTATAAATTGTATGTGCTAATATAGATGCACCAAGTAATGGCATAGATGCATATAATAAAATAGTTGTAATCCTATTAATATCTGTTCCTACTATATGCTCTGCAAATAATAAAAACGGCCATAATATACATATTGATGCAATTATTATATTTGCTATGAATAATGCCTTACTATTACTCTTTTTTAAGAATGTTATTGCAAATATTATTATCGCAATTGAACAAACAATAAACAATACATAAAAAGACATAAATCCAAATATAAAATCTAAATTAGATGTATAAGGAGCCTGAAAATTATCAATTCCAGGAATAATGTACTCTCTTATTTGTCTTATAATCATCCATATCTCAAGTACTATGATAATAGATGACATATAAATACTACTTTTTATATTTGCTTCATTTAAATATGCTTTAACATATTTAGAATTTCTTTTAAAACCGAATAATTCTAATAAAAAATTGAAAAAAGGTTTTAACTTGGACATATTAAATTCATCTCCTAATAGATAAAAGGTAATTTACAAGATAATTATAACACAATATATAAAAATAAAACTAAGTTAATTTTATCGTATAGACAAATTAACTTAGTTTTCCTAATCTGTATTTAAAATCATTGTATCCAAAATCTGTTAATTTAATAAAAGAATTATCTTCTTTTAAAACATAAATATCAGGTAGTGGCATACCATTAAAGGTATTGTTTTTACAAGATGTATATAATGCCATATCTCCAAATATTAATAAATCATTTTCTTTAGGTTTATCAATGAACATATATTTACCAATATTATCACCTGATAGGCATGTAGGTCCACCTAATCTAACTTCTACTTTATTTCCTTCTAGGTTTGCTAAATAAAGTGGTGGTAAATAAGGCATTTCTACAACATCAGGCATATGGCATGCAGCAGATGTATCAGTTATTGCAAAAATTTTATTATTATTTTCAAATACATCTAATATATGAGTTAATAAATATCCTGCATCTAATACTACACCTTCACCAGGTTCTAAATATACTTCTACATTCCATTTTTTCTTTGCAAATTCAATACATTCAATTAATAAATCAATATCATAATCAAATCTAACTATATGATGTCCTCCACCAAAATTAATCCATTTGATGTTTTTGAAATATTTAGAGAATTTTCTATCAATTTCATCTAATGTTATTTTTAAGTCATCTGAATTTTGTTGACATAGGGTATGGAAATGAATTCCATCTATTAGATTTAATAATTCAGGAGTTAAATCTCTTTCTAATGTTGAAATAGGTATACCAAGTCTTGATTCACTAGAACATGGGTCATAAATTGCAGGACCCTTTTGAGTAGAAATTTCAGGATTAATTCTTATTCCTACGCTTTTACCATTTGCTTTTGCAATAGGACCAAATTTTTTTAATTGATTTAATGAATTAAATACAATATGATCACTATATTTTAGTAATTCATCAAATTCATCATCCCTATATGCACCACAAAAGACATGTACTTCTTTATCCTTCATTTCTTCTTTTCCAAGTCTTGCTTCATATAATCCTGATGCCTCAGTACCAGCAAGATATGGCTTTAATGTGTCATATAGATTAAAATTAGAGAATGCTTTTTGAGCAAGTAAAATTTTACAGCCTGTTTTATCTTGTATTTCTTTTAATATTTTTCCATTATATTTTAAGCTCCATTCATCTATTACATAACACGGAGTTTTTAACCCTTTAAATAATTCATAAGGATTTAAATCCTTAAATCTTTTAAAAGGTGGTCTTAAATCCTTATTTATCATATTATTTCACCATTATAGGATTATAAGATTCTCTTTTTGGTAATCCATATTTATCTAGTGCTTCAATAAATGGATCTGGGTCATATATCTCAAGGGTATTTGCACCTGGTGTAGTCCAGATTTTCTTTAATATAAGCATTGCACCACACATTGCAGGAACACCAGTTGTATAGCTTATTGCTTGGCTTCCTACTTCTTTATATGATTCTTGGTGATCACATACATTATAGATATAATATGTTTTTTCCTTACCATCTTTTATTCCTTTAAAGATACAACCAATATTAGTCTTACCAACTGTTCTTGGGCCTAAAGATGCAGGATCTGGTAATAATGCCTTTAAAAATTGAATAGGAACTATCTTTTTACCTTCATATTCAATAGGTGTAGTTGATAACATTCCAACATTTTCTAAGCACTTCATATGTCTAATATAGCTTTCGCCAAATGTCATATAAAATCTAATTCGTTTGATTTCAGGATAATTTTTAGCTATTGATTCTATTTCTTCATGGTGTAATAAATAAATATCTTTTTCACCTACACCATCGAAATTATATTTAGAATGGATACTCATTGCAGGAATAGAATGCCACTTGCCATCCTCATAATATGCTCCTTCAGATGATACCTCTCTTAAATTTATTTCAGGGTTAAAATTAGTTGCGAATGGATAACCATGATCTCCACCATTACAATCTAGGATATCAATTGTATCAATTCTATCAAATTCATGCTTTTTTGCATATGCAACATATGCTTGTGTTACACCTGGGTCAAAGCCACATCCAAGTAAGGCAATTAATCCTTTCTTTTCAAATTTATCTTTATATTCCCATTGATAGCTATAATCAAAATATGCACTAAAGCCTTTTTCCTTTACTCTCTTTTCATAATTCATTCTCCATGTAGGATCATCAACATCCTCTGGTTCATATGCAGCTGTATCAAGATAATGACAATTACATTCCAAACATGCATCCATAATAATTAAATTTTGGTATGGCATACCTAAATTCATAACTATTTCAGGCTTATATTCGTTAAATAATTTTACTAATGCATTAAAATCATTTGCATCTATTTGCTTTGTAGTTATGTTTGTTTTAGTTTTATTTTGTAGTTCTTCTTTAATCTTATCGCATTTAGATTTTGTTCTAGATGCAATACATAAATCTGTAAATACAGAATCTAATTGACAACATTTGTGAATTGCAACTTGGGCAACTCCTCCACATCCTATAATTAACGCTCTACTCATAATAAATACCTCCAAAATTAAAAGTTAGGTGGGCATGAAACCCAAATAATCTTTGAACCACATTTACATTTATTTTTTATATAATGATTTTTATTTGCTACAAAATAAAAAGACTCACCTTTTTTACAAACGAAAGTCTTATCATCATATATTACTTCAATTTCTCCTTCGATAACATATCCAAATTCTTCTCCAGAATGAGGATAATCATGGAATGTTTCTCCATTTTCTTTTAAAGAAACATAAATTGGTTCCATTTGATGCTCTTGCGCTGTAGGAACTAACCATGTCTGAATATATGAATCAAATTCCTTTTCGTATTGTTCTTCTTTTGTAAATATTATTTTTTCATCAGTAACATCCTTAAAAAAATCACTTAATGAAATTCCTAATACATCTAATATGATTTCTAGTGTTTCAAGTGATGGTGAAACTGAATCACTTTCAAGCTGTGAAATATAGCCTTTGGTTAATTCACATCTATTAGCTAATTCCTGTTGGGTTAGCTGTAATAATACTCTTCTTTGCTTAATTTTATTACCAAGATTCATATAATCACCTTCTTTTTTTTGTTTGAAATTCCTAATCTTTAAGTTTGAAATTCCTAAACTCGACTAAGTCTATTTTATACTAAAATATAAAATAAAGCAATAAAAAAATTGACCATAAATTATATAGGTCAATTTATAAATTAATTATCTTATTTTTTTAATCTTAGCTATAAAAAAGCCTTCGAAATATTCATTTGGTTTTATTGTTAAAACCTCATTATATAAAGATGGTAAAATATTAGATTTATCAATATTGATATTAATTGGCTCTAATACAATATTTTTATTTAATATTTCTTTTAAAACTAATTCATTTTCTTCTTTCAAAATAGAACATGTTGAGTAAATCATTGTATGTCCTGGTTTTAAAATTTCAATTGCTTTTTTTAATAATTTCTTTTGAATGATACTAGAATTTTTAACTAATAATAAAGAAAAGTTTTTTAAATCCTTTTCATTACATAAATTAATAGTTCCAGATCCAGAACATGGGGCATCTAATAAGATAGTATCAAATCTAAAGAATGAATCTAGTTTAGAGGCATCAGCTACAATAACATTTGCTTTGGCATTTAAATGATTTAAATTATATTTTAATTTTTCTGCTCTAATTTTATTGAATTCTACTGCCATTATTTGCTTTTGATTATTAGTTAAATCAGCAATTAAAGATGTCTTACCTCCTGGTGCTGCACACATATCTAAAATATCAAATGAATCATCTAAATCAAGATATAATGGAGGTATTTGGCTTGATAATGATTGTAAATATATTTTACCTTCATTAAATAGATTTGAATCATAAAAATTATAATTAGATTTTATGATATATGCATCCTTATAAAATGAAGATATTTCATATTCAATATTATTTATATTTAAAAAAGACTCAATTTCTTCTTTATTTGATTTTAAGTTATTAATTCTAAGCGTCTCATATCTTTTTTTAGTTAAGCCATTAATAATTTCATCAAATTCAAAAGGATATTCTTTTTTTATTAATTCAATAAAATCATCTTTTGTTATCATATTACACCTATTGCTTCTTTTTCTTATATATTGGAAATAACATTCTTGTTTCACTTTTATAAATATCAAAACCAGGCTTTCTATCTCGTTGATGATTTTCAGCAAGTGGTATTGATACAAAGATAAACATTAATGTATTAACTATTGCTCCTATAATTAAAAAGTAATAATTATTTAATGCAAATATTGCAAGTAAAGCTATATTTAACCACATTAATATCTCACCCAAATAATTAGGATGTCTTGAATATTTCCATAATCCATTTCTATTAAATGTACCATTTTTATTTTTTCTATATTTATGCATTTGTAAATCAGCGATACCCTGTAATACAAATGAGAATATCGCAAATATAAAGAATATTAATACAAATATATTAAATGAAACATCATAATTATAAATAAATAGAACAGGTAATAAACATAAATAAACTACTAATGTAGGGAATAAATGAATACCTAAAAGATTAATTAAAGGATAGAAAAATCCAGTTTTTTCTTTTAATAATTTATAGCGCCAATCTTCCCATTTTAAATTATCAAATGTATAAATCCAATTGATTGTTAATCTTAAACCCCAGCCTATAACTGCGATTGATACTAAAATTCTTACTAAATTTAATGGCTTAGTAAATAATAATAAAATAGTAATTGAAAGTGGAGCTACACTCCAATATGGATCATAACATGAAGCGTTATTTAATATTAAACTAAATATAAATATTATAATTGTTGATGTTACATCTGCAATTAAAAAATTTAAATAAAATTCAAATGGTAAATTCACATATAAAAAATATCCACATATTCCCGCAACAACATAAAAACAAGTAATTAATAAAATACTAAATATTTTATTCTCTCTCATATAGTCCCCATATTTTTATATAATTAATAATTTTTTAAATATTTTTTTCTAATTTCTTCTTTTTTAATTTTATCAATACCACACATTTGTTCTAAAAAGCCATCCATATTTCCATATGTATCATTTATATAATCTAATGCTGCAGTTAAATATTCTTTTCTTGCAGTAAATAATTCCATAAATTCTTTTCTTAATTTTTTTAAAAGAAATACCCATGATATTAATTTATATTTAAATGGAGTAGCTAAGCTAGTATTTGTAAATAAGTAATCATTCATTATTTCATCTAAAGATAAGCCAAGTGTATATTCTAATATTGCAGCTAAAATACCAGTTCTATCTTTTCCTTGCTGACAGTGCCATAATATGGCTCCATCTTCATTTTCATATATTACACTAAATATTTTAGTCCAATATTCCTTTTTATCCTTTGCTACTAATAATCTATAATATTCACATAAATTAGGGAAAATACCATTTTTATGTTTTCTTGCTTTTTTATCAGGATTAGATTTTAATTCTTTATAATTTTTAAAAGGAATTTCTATATATGTTACATCAGGTATAACTTTATCCTTTACCTTTTTTTCTTTTTTCATTCTTAAATCAATAACATATTTTAGATTATATTCATCCTTTAAAATAGAAATATCTTTATCTGTTAGCTTAGATAAATCTTCTGATCTAATTAATCTCTTTTCCTTTATATTATTTGATTGAGAAATATCTCTTGCATTAATTAAACCATCAAAAACTAAATTTTTCAAAATACCCACTCCAAACAAATATATTATAATATATTTTATTTTATAAATAAAGAAAATCCCAAACGGGATTTAATTTATATAACCTATTAATCTTTTCCATCTTCCATATTTGTATGCAGATATTGAAATAATCATTCCAACAAGCCATCCAATTGGCCATGATAAAAATATTCCTAGAAGTTTAAATTCATTTGGTAATGTATATGCAAATAAATAAGATAATGCTACTCTAATTATTAAATCAGCAAATGTTGCAATCATAAATGATCTCATATCTCCTGCGCCCTTTAATACTCCATCACATGGAATTTTTATACATAAGAATATATAAAATGGAGCAACACAATAAATGAATTTAACTCCTACATTAACTACTTCTATACTTGTATTTTCATTACCAAATATTTTTAATAATTCCTTTGGTATTAATAAAAATATTATTGTAGCAACTAAGGTAATTAATCCGCAAATTAAAAGTCCGGAATAAAAGCCTTTTTTGATTCTTCCATATAATTTAGCACCAGCATTAGTTGATGTAAATGTTGATATTGCATTAGACATAACTGTATATATATTTACAATAACATATACTATTTTATATGCTGCACCATATCCTGCAGTAGTTTCTGAACCAAATGTATTAATTAAAGATTGAATGAATACTCCACCAATTGAAATTATTGAGCCTTGAATAATTGATGGTACTGCAATTTTTAAGATATTATTTAATAATCTTTTATCAAAGATTTTTCCTTTTTCATTTAATACTTTTTTAGAATAAATAAATAATATGATAAATGAAAATATAGAAACTATGATAATTGATATTAAAGTAGCTATAGCTATTCCTTTAATATTCATACCTAAATTTACAAATAAAATATCTAAAAATATATTTAGTACTGTAGAGAATATTAATAAATATAATGGGATTCTTGAATTACCCAATGCTTGAAATAATGAAGTTATTACATTATATAAAAATAAAAAGATAATACCTATTGTATAGAATAATAAATATGTATAGGCTAAAGAATAATATTCCTTATCGTATACATTTAATAGCATTAATAAAGGATTTAATAATAATATACCTAATAAACCTACTACAATACCTATTATAGATATTGTTATTAAAGATGTATTGATTGCCGATTTAGCATTAAAATAATCCTTTTGTCCTATAAGCCTTGATGTAATAATATTCGCACCAACCCCAAATCCTACAGCGATTGCAAGATATACAACTGTTATAGGATATGTTGCAGATACTGCAGATAGGGCACTATCAGATATCATTTTACCTGCAATCATACTATCACATATATTATAAAATTGTTGTAATGTTACTGATAATATCATTGGTATTGAAAACAATAATAATGTCTTAAATGGATTACCAGAAACTAATTTAACACTTTTATTCATAATTTCACCATATCTATTTATATTACTTTTATTTTATTTTTCAAGTATAAAATATAAAAAATGGTCACAAGACCATTTTTAAATTTATTCTTTAGATACTTCTATAAATTTATCCTCTACAGTTTTAAATATTTCAACTAGGTTTGGATCAAAATGTGTACCTGCATCTTCAATTATTATATTAATTGCTTTATCAACAGGCATTGGTTTTTTATAAACTCTTTCTGCAACAAGAGCGTCAAATACATCAGCTATTGCCATTATACGAGCAGGAAGAGGAATATCAGTACCAGCTAAATTTTGTGGATATCCTTTTCCATTCCATTTTTCATGGTGGAATGTGGCAATATCATATGCTACATTTAAGAAATCTTCATCTCCTAAGTCCTTTAAAATATTTTTAATTATATCTCCACCCTTAGTAGTATGAATTTTCATTTTATCAAATTCTTCATCTGTTAATTTACCAGGCTTACATAATATTAAATCTGATACAACTATTTTACCAATATCATGTAATGGTGCTGCATTTATGATATTATCACAATATTTATCAGTTAAGATATCTTTATATTTATCATTATTTTTCATTACATCAACTAAAATAGTAACATATTTTTTAGTTCTTTTAATGTGCTCTCCTGTTTCAATATCTCTAGATTCAATGATATCTGCTAAATCTTCAATCACTGATTTTTGCATTTCAGATTTTTTTCTGATTTCTTCATTTACCTTATCATTTAATTTGACTTGCTCAAAAATCATATTTGATGTTCTACCATTAATTATTATGGCAATAAAATCAATTACACTTATACAAACCATTCTAGGTAAAACATAATGGAAAAATACTTCAAGCATTCTTTTTGGTGTTGCTATATTTAATCTATTTTGAATACCATATACAACATCATTTGCTTCTTCTTGAGTTAATGGCTTTAATAAATTAGCATCATATATACCATAGAAATATGATGCATATGTTACAAATGGAATTGATAATAATGTTATAGTTAATAAAACTAGAAATACGCTTCTTTTCGTTTTATATTGTGCTGCAAATAATGGTGGTATTGCAAGTAATAATACAGCTTGGAATGAAAATACAATACAAATATCTATTATTGAAAAATAAGAAAATATTATAATTAATACCTTGAAAAAAGGCATTTCAAGTACTGATTTTTCTTTTTTCAATATCTTATCATGAATTATAAATATTAAAAATGGAATAATATCTGTAGTGATTAATCCAAACATTGAAAATCTTGTGATTGCTTTATCTTGAGTGAAAATACCAACTTCATTAAGTATTAAAGATAAAAATGCTAAAAAACACATTGCAAGTAAACAATACATATTAAATCTATTAGCTTTTTTCTCGGCATATAAATAAATATAATCATTTTGACTCATACAATCACTCTCCTACTTAAATTACTTCTATTATACTAGAAATAACTTTCTATTCATATATTACGCCTCACATAGTATTATGTCAAGCATAATATCAAAAAAATATTTAGTTCATTTTTATTTATAATAAAAAGTCTACTTTAATAAACCAATAAGATTTTTAAGTAGACTTATTTTATGCTCTTTTTAATTCTGTTTTATTATCATACATTAATTTATCAGCACGTCTAAATACATCATTAAATGAATTATCAGTTAATTCATATTTAGCAATACCTAAAGCGATTATTGGATCAAATTTAGATTTAGGCTTTTTCATTTCATCAATAAAACCTCTTTCTAAATCTTCACTTTTATTATAATCATCATCTATTAAAAAGGCCATAAATTCATCTCCGCCAATTCGATAGATTTTTGAATTATTGAAACAATTTTTGATGATATTAAATGAATCAATAATATATTTATCACCATTTTTATGACCATATAAGTCATTAATTACTTTTAAATTATTTACATCAAATATAGCTATTTTAAAATCTTTAACTGTATTTTGTCTAATTTGAATATCTATAATATCTTCTAATTCATTATATGCAACTTTACTTTTAGCACCAGTTAGAGCATCTGTATATGCTAAATCCTTTGCTCTTTTTAAATCAGCAAAATGCTTAGTTTCTCTTAGGAATGCTTCTTCTAATTCTCTTTTATATTCTTCTTTTTCATCATTTATAACAAATGTATGTAATAAACAAGTACCCATCATATATGCCATTGAGAATATTGGTAATAATGGAAAGAAAATTTGAACAATTAAAAATATAGACATAATTATTCCAAATAATCCTATAGTTCTATATCTTTTTCTAATTTGTCCATAGCTATTAATAATTGATACAAATGTATAAATTGAAATAGATGATAAAAGTAAAATTTGGGCTATTAATATTACAAATCTACCCCATAATGCCCTATATTCACATTCTTGAGTAAGACTAAATAATATAGGAGTGAATAAATTAATTATAGAAATAATTATTACAAAAGCGAAAAATATATAACTAAAAATATTTAAGATTTTACTTCTTTTATTTTCACCTAAATAATTAACAGTAAATCTAGACCATAATAATAAACCTGATCCCATAGCAATAAAATAAAGGACTGTATCTATATATAATGCAACATATAACTTTTGGGATTCTAATATACCCCACAATATATCTGTAATATAATAAACGATTACAGCAATTAAGAATAATTTATAGCTTTTCCATTCTTTAACTTTATCTATATTTTTAATTTTATTAAATAAAATATCATAGTTCTCTATGACTAATACTAATAGAGCTATTAAGCCTATTGCAGCATAATACATATATAACATCTCCCATAATAAAATTAAAATTTTATTACCATATAAATATATTACTTTTATATTTATTTTGCAACAAAAATTATAAAAATGTTGTTTTAATAAACTAAAAAGATACCCATAGGTATCTTCTTAGTTAAATACAAATTTAGTTTTTTTAACTTTATCTCCATAAATTGTTTTGAAATCATCTTTCATGGAAATAACATTATAGCCACTCTTAATCCATTCATCTTTTAATTTTGCTGCCTTATCTAGATTTGCATAATCATCTTCAGCATCGTCAGCAACAAGCATGAATGTGGCAGTCTTATATTTTTCATTTGACATACAATAATTATGCATTGCAGAATCTCCACCTGAATTACCAAAAGATAATACAGGTACCTTACCTATTTCTTGTGCTATTTGTTTTACCTTATTAGTCTTTAAATTCTTAATGATTAACTCATCTGTTCTAATAAGCTTTTCATTTGATTTCATTGTATAAGATACACCATCAGTATCTTGTTCAGTTGATTTTAATACAACATCCATACCTATTACTCTATTAGGTTCGATTCCTAAAGAATCAACTAATGCTCTACAAATAAATCTATCTGAACCTGAAACTACATAATATGTAAAATCATATGCTTCTAAAAATTTAAACACTTCAAGCATTGGCTTATAGAATGATTCAGCATAAGTCATACCTTCAAATCCATTAACATCTTTTCTAGCATAATCTTTAACATATGTATCAAATTCTTTTAAAGTCATACCTGAATATGCTTTTGCAGCTGCATATGCATGCTTCATATCAAAATGATCAGGTAATGCTACATTATTTCTGACAAATTCTCTAATATTAGTCGCTGTTTCAACTACATCAGCAGGAGCTTTATCCTTATATGTAGGGTCATCTAATACTCTATATTCTAATAGATTATATTCAAAATATGTTGGATATAATTCACCAACGAATGTACCATCCATATCGAATGTAGCAATTCTATCTTCAACAGGAATATAGTTTTTAGATTTTTTATTAGTTACATCAGCAACATAATCTTTTAATACATTAAGTGAATTACAATCATTCCATAACTTAAAATAATTCTTTTTATTAGTGCATGATGCAAGTGAAATTATTGTAAATAATGAAAATAATATAAATAAGATTCTCTTTTTCATAAATAATACCTTAACCTTTCAAACTTATTTTATCATATCTTTTTATAAAATTAATAATATCTAATATTATTTTAAATAAAATGTAGCTGTTATAGAATCAACGTTTAATATATTTTCTAATGCTTCTTTATCTAAATTAATATGTCCAAGCTTAGTATATGACCACTTACTTTTATTATAAAAAATAGATATCTGATTTGAATTATATAAAACTATATCACCAGGTATAACATTTAATTCAGAATCATTTGAGCTAATAGTTTTACCAATCATACCAGTTTGTTCAAATCCACCATATTCATGCATATTAATAATTAATGTATCTTTTGAGATTCTTTTTAAATCAGAAACTGAATTATTATCTAACCAATTTATATCTAGTTCTTCATTTCCTATTTTTAAACATAAAATTTTATCCATATAATCATCCCCTATATTTGAAGTTGTGCCTTTTGATATATCATTTGTATTTAAAGATATAGTATTTGTAACTTTCTTATTATTTTTACAAGATGATAAAGATATTATTAATATTAAAACACTAATTATTAAAAATAATCTTTTCATAACAATCACACCTTTTAAAATAATTATAGCAATAATTGTAAATGAATTCTAGAAAATATACTTTTAAAGTCTATTTAAAATTAAAAAAAGCTTAATACATATAGTATTAAACCCTATTTTACTATTCTGGCAAAGGTATACAATTTTGATACAAAACGTTTGCCACTAGGCTCAAATCGTTTGCAACCTAGTTTAAATCGTTTGCCACTTGTTATAATCGTTTGCCACTGGCTATAAGCCATTGCCTTTGATTTATATTAACAGTGACTATTTTAATCTATTTTAATATCGTTATATAATCTACCTGATATTGATCTTGCATCAGAGGAACATTTTATATATATTTTTACTCCTTTTCTTATAAAAGCATTAAAAATATTATCTATTGTGTCTTTAGTCAAAGGATTATCATTAGAATCTCTTGAAACATAATTAATGTGTCCATCAAAAAGAGGTTGTTTTTTTTCACCCCAAGGTGTCATTAACATTCCAACTTTTGCAAACATAGATTTTGTGTTATCCCTCGTTGCTAAAAAATAATCAGACCAAGTATATTCTCCAACTCTAAATATACCCACATCAAATGTGTTATTTTGAATTCTACTATTATATGAAGAAGCAGAATTAATAGCACTTTGAATTTCAGGTCTCATAAAATATTGATAAAATAAGGGATATTGAGTTCTAATAACATTTAAACTCATCGGCTCTTTAGAGCCGTGACTATATGGGAAAATACAATAATATTTAGATGAAGTAATTTCAGAATCATTAATATCTGGAGTCTTTATAAAAGGATAAACAATATCAGTCTCTAATTTGATTGTATCATTAGATTTCTTCAAACTGCCACCAATTTTTTCATAGTGATAGAATTCTGAAATTTTATCAGATATCTTTTGTTTAAATTCGAGTTGATAGTATCCTCCCTTAACTAAGCTAATTCCACTTCTAAAAACTAAATCATTATGTCCCAAAACTGATAATACTTCGTTAAACTCTAACTTAGTTAATATACTATAATGATTATTGAATGAATCTGGGTTTCTAAAAGCAATCTTGTTTTCACCATCTTTTCTATCAAAAACCTCAATTTTAGATGGTTTTTTATAACTAAAAAAATATTCTCCAAAGTCTAAACTAACAGGATCAAATGGCCTTTCATTTGGATTATTCCATCTAACTACTTTATTCAAATAATATTGTCTTCCATCAGAAAATTTAAAGTTTCTAAAACCTTCAAAAGATTTATTGAATAACAATGAATCAGGCATTATAAACCCTAAGCACCCATTATTATTCAATCTCTCTCTTACTGTTATAAACGCTATCAATGCTGCAATGTTTAAATCAACCCCACCGCTATTTGTATCATTTGAAAAAATTCCATCAATTCTACAGTTATTCTTTATTAGAAGTTTATAAGTATCTGGTAAATTAGACCATCGTACCCAAGGTGGATTTCCGGTTATACAATCCATATTTCTTAATGAACCTGTTTTTAAATAATTTCCAATTATTTTTAACCAAATTGAATTTAAATTCCTTTTTTCTAAATCAATAAGTGTATTAATTAATTCATCGTATTTTATTGATAATTCAGAATAGTGAAAATTTGGATAACTTTTTATAACATTTATGGCCATTGCAAAATTTTTATTTTGAATTTGTACTTCAATTTCATCTAGAATCTCAAAGAACTTTAACTCGTTAACTATGTCTTCAGCAAATACAAATTTAATTGATTGGCAATCATGAATTGATGTTGTAAGTTCATATGTGAAACAGCTAATGCCATTATAAGTTTCAAGTGATGGAAAATATGTGGAATCACCCAAATATATAGGTATTTCCACTGGACTATCTAAATTAAAATTATTAAGCAAATAATTGATTTTTGATGTTAGAACTGCTAACGGATTGATGTCTATTCCATACACGTTTTTTATTCCTCTATTTAGCGCATATATAAGGAATATTCCGCTGCCACAAGTTGGATCTAATAATTTAATATTACCATCTGTTTTAGCAATTTTTAATGTATTTTCAACAACATGTCGAGTAGACCGGACTCGACTTTCACACCCTTTCTAAAGTGTATTTATCTACC
>CAMOUB010000004.1 GCA_946626345.1 uncultured Caryophanales bacterium
ATATATTTATTTATATATCCTTTTCCACTTCTTTTGGCAGCCCATTCTTTAGCTAGTTCTTTATTAGTCGTGCAATAAAACCCTATTCCATAATCATTATGAATGTTTCCTTTTAAAAATTCAGGTTTCTTTATTATAAATTCACTGCCATGATATAATGTTCTTTCCATATAAACTATCAGTGTATATATTTTTTTGATTTTAGTATATTGTAGTACACTAAAATATCATTTTCATATACACATCCTTTCGGTTTTATTATATCAACAATTATACGATAAAACAAGATAAATTAATAATTATTAAAAAAAATGACCTATGACTTTTAAATCATAGTTCATTAACTTGGTTTTAATTATATATAATTACTTATTATACTTATTTTTCAAAAATTTTATAAATTTCAAGATAAAAATGACTTGTTTCATTATAAAAAATATCACATTAGACGACAGAGATCGTCAGTACATTTCCACATGTATCGTTATTTAATTAAGAATATGTAAATTATAATCTTTCTCCTAAAAATTCAGCAATCTAGGAGAATAATTCTTTTTGTTAGGAGATTAATTCTTTCTTAAATAAGCAGTTGATCTACCAGAGCCAACTCTTTCGATTATTCCTTTTTTTATTAATTTTTCTCAAAAATGATATCAAAAGAGTCTGACTCGTAAATTAACGAGTGTGCGGCTCTAGTTCATCAATTAAGATACCTTGCATTTCTTTAACTATACATATCATAAAAGCTATATGATACATCTTCAATTTTAAAGATCTTTTTCATTGCTTCACAATATAATCTTTGTTGATCTCCATAAGCATCCTCTAGATGCTTTAATAATTTTTCTAATCCCAAATTACCTTCAGGTATTTTATCAGTCTTATAATCAATTATTAATATTTTATTATCATATACTAAAACTAAATCTGCTTTACCATTTTTCCATTTATTCCCATCTATATATGAAAATTCATATTCAGGTAATGCCACTTTAGCTTCTTTAATTAAATCAATTATCTTTGATTTTAAGAATCTATCTAATTGATATTTTAAATAATTTTCATACGATTCTCTTTCTTCTTTTAAAATATCAGAAATAGATTCAAGCATTGCTTGATTAAGGCATAAATCATAATCTAATTCATTATTCTTTATTTTAATAATTACAAGTTCAAACATTCTATGTAATACTGTACCAAATACATTACCATCAGGTCTATTTTCATCTAATTTCTTTACCTTAGACCAACCATTAGCATCATAATTATCTAAGCTTGATGGTGTTAATGACTCAAGTTTAATCTCTTTTTGTTTAGAATCAAGTGATACTTCTACATCATTATTCTTTAAGTCTAATGCTTCATAATCTTTAGCTTCTATTATTGTCTTTTTAACATAATTATTATCATATAAATCCTTTATACCTTCATAATTTGTTAAATTCTTAACACCATTATCTAGGCTAAAATTAAATGTATTAAATCTAGATGATGTATTTGATAGATTATCTAAAAATATAACACATTCTTCAGCTCTTGTTGCCTCAACATATTCTAATCTAGTCTTTTCTTTTTGTCTATCTATTGCCTGAATAGAATCTTCTCTATTAATATATGCAGGATAAGCTATTCCTTCGTTTTTCGCTGTAGGATAATAGAAATAACTATTATCCTTTAATTCTCTATAAGAATCAGCAGAATCAGCCTTATCTTTAGTTCTTAATGAACAAATAACAATCTTTCCTTGTAATCCTTTAGATTTATGTCTATTCATAATTCTAACAGCGTTATTATCACTAGATAATGATAATTCTTTATCTATAGCTGATTGCATTAGCTTATCAAGTTCATTATCATATCCTTCAAATGTTAACTTATCTTGACTTAATAAATATTCTAGCATTTGTTGTAATCTTGATTCGATATTTTCAACCTCTCCTTTTGGTGTTTCTTTATTCATAAATAAATCTGATCTATGAACTAAATATTCAACCAATTCAAAAGGCTTTTTATCCATACATATCTTATAGAATTCTTCTAATCTATTATTAGCTAATTCTTTATTAGTAAATAATGCAGATTGCATTAATACTTGTTTAGCAGCAAATGCTGCCTTTTTATCATTTTTATTAATTAAATAATGATATAAAATCTTAAACTTAACAATTGTTTCATCAACTTTAAAATTTAAGGCACCATTCATATTAATTGGAATATTATAATATTTTAATTTATCTGATAAAATATTTAAATTCTTTTTACCCTTAGATATAATTAAAAAATCATTATATCTAATATTTCTTGCCTCATATCCTATTATTTTATTATTTGAATCTTTAATAGCTTCATTTAATTTAAATCCATTATTAGGATCAATTAAATAATTAATTAATTTAGCAATAAATACTGATTCAGTTTCTGCGTTTTTATCTTTATTATCATTTTTATTATTTGGCACATTTAATGTATATATACCATTTAATATATAATCATCTATAGGTCCATTTAATACAGGAATCATTGGCTCATAAGCTTCTATTCCATGTTCTGATGCAAATTCTTTATTTACCCAATCAATTATAGTCTTCTCACTTCTATAATTTTGTTGTAATGAATATACAAAACTATTTTTTAAAGTGGGCTTACTAAATGAATCAAATGTACTTTGATATACATTTAAATCAGCACCTCTAAATGCGTAGATTGCTTGTTTTGCATCCCCACAAAAGAATAATCTACTATCTAAGAAATTACCATTATCATCTTGGCCTAATTTATAGGCAAGACCTCTTTGAATAAAATCTGTATCTTGATATTCATCAATATATAGATATTTTATATGGCTTTTAAAGAATTCTCTTGCATCCTTATGATTTGATACTAATTCATAAGCTATATTTAATAATTGATCATTACTTAATTTATGCTTATTTTCTGGCTTTTCTAAATATTCTTGGAAGTCTTTCTGTAATCTAATAGCAAGATCTGTAACTAAAGCATTTTGATATAAAGAAAATTCATTATAATAATTCTTTAATTCTAATAAATCATCAAAATCACTATAATCTAGGTCAGCTTTGACTCTAATTTTAGTTCCATTAGCAAGCTTTAAGTGACCACCATTTTTTTCTTTTTCATATACCTTTATGTTAGTAGTCTCACCTAATTTAGATGCGTTTTTATAGATATCTTTATATTCTTTAATAAATAATTTATCTTTTTTATTAATATTTTCCATTAAAGATTTTAACCATGCTACTCTATATAAATCTATTTCTGATTCACTTATAGTTGGTTTATGTAATAAAATATAATCATTTGATTTATCAATTAATATATTAGCTTGATGCTTCATCAAATCAATATAATAATTACTATTTTTATTAAGTAGATCTGATCTATATTTTATTTTTATTTCTTTAGATAATTCAGCTATTTCAATAAACATATTATATAAAAATGAAACATAATCATCTTCAATAAATTCTTTTTTATATTTATCAAATAATTTTTTATTTTCATCACTTATATTTTTAATCCAATTAAAGAAAAATAAATCCTTTCTAGCTTTTGTTTCAATCTCATCAATCATACATACATCAAGTGGATAATTAATATCTAACGCTCTTTCTTTAATTAATCTTAAACAAAAGCTATGAATTGTTGATACTTGAATTAATGCTTGATTATCTATTGCTTCTTTTAAAATTTCTTTGCATTTTAAATCTGTTTCTTTTTTATATGCACTATCTAATTTTAATGTTAATCTATCTCTTAATTCTCCTGCCGCAGCCTTAGTAAATGTAATAATTACAAGCTCGCTTGGTTTTATCCAACCATTTTTTAATTGATTGATTACTCTTGAGACAATCATTGTGGTTTTACCAGCACCGGCACCAGCCATAACTAATACATTTTCTTTATAATTAGACAAAAGCTTTTCTCTTTTAGTCGATTCATCATTATATGGTGCTATCACAATATCATCATCCTTCTTTTCCATCTTCTTTAATTAATCCAAGCTTACCTGCACATATATCTTTATAGCTACAATATTTACATGTAAAATTATTATCTTCTTCTGTAAAGCATGCACAAGTAACATTTCTATTAACAAATAGGTCAACTAAATTATTACCTAATTTTTTTACCATATCTTGATATGATTCTAATGGTTTTTCGATTAAAAATTTTTCATCTTTTCTTACAAATTCATAAACGAATTTATCTACATTACCTAAATAATATGAATAAATAAGCCACTGTACTTTACTATATAATTTAGATTTATCAAATTTAGAACCACTCTTATAATCTATTATTCTAATTTGATTAGTATCTAAATTTATATCTATTCTATCAATTCTACTTGTTGGTTTAAAATAAACATTAAGCTTATTACATTTCAAATCATTAGGTATCATATTACCTTCTAAATCAAAAGTAATAAATTTATCTAAAATATTTATATCTTTATAATTATCCTTATAGAATTCTTCTAAACTAACTTCACATCCATATATCATATAATTATTAGTTTTTAAATCTTTATATAATTCTTTTAAATAATTATCTAAATTGATTTTTGCCTCATCAACAACTATATCTATTAATTTTTGACTTGGGGATGGATACATTATAATAAATTCATTTACAATTCTATTAAATATATTATTAAATCCTTCTTTATCATAATCTGATGGTAAATCACTAGGTTTTACCTTAACTAAATATTTTTTACAGTACTCTTCTAATGTATTATGATATAAATCCCCAAGCTTATTTGCAGGTAACCATTTTGAATAATCTATTTCTATATCACTATCAAAATATTCTCTGTCATATAAATATTTTAATCTACAACCAGATAGTGATTCTACCTGGGATGGAGTTAATCTATATTCAGGTTTTAAATCATAAACAAAATATTCATCCATTTCATTTACATTTACAAATTCTAATTCTATATCTTTACCTTCTTTTAAAGAACTATAATCTTGATTAAATGATTCATTATATTTCATATCATAATTAGATAAATGTAGGTATTTATCTACTGATATTTCTAAATTATTACCTAATAGCTGATTATATATAGGTGCTTGAGGGGTCATTCTTAAATCTCTTGTATTATAAAATGGTCTTGTAAATGTAATAGATGCATCATAATCTATTGTATCTATTGTATTTAATAATGCATTATTTTTGCCTATTGGTTTTTCTGATGCTAGAGGAAGATAATAATTATTATCTAAAAGATAAGTAATTTCATCATCAGCTAAAATTGGTGATTCAACTACCTTAGGTACAAAGCTATCAAAAGATAAGCCTATAAAATACACATTTTTTCTTTCAACAATAAATGTATTATTAATCCCTTTAACTAATATTTTATTAAAATCTTCATCATCTTTTGTTGTTAAATTTAATAATTTAGCTTCTAATTCTTTTAAGGCAACATTAAAATTTAGTGAATTAGTTCCTAATTTTAATGCTTTATTTAATTCTAAAACTGAAGTAATAGAATTATTATCATTTGTTATATTAATTTCATTTAATATTTCAATTAGCTTTTTACCTTTAACATCTATATTTAAAATAGAATCTAATATATCTCCTGGCTTTTTAGGCTTATTTTGGAATATATTAACTAATGATTTAATAAAATCTTTATATAAGATTAAATTATTATTAATACTATCTTCTATTTCTTTTAAATCTAATTTAGCTAATATTGGGTTTTCATAATCATATATTAATTTTAAATAATTAATCTTATCATTTTCTATTTTATCTATGAATAATTTATATCTATCTAATGAATATAATATACCTGCAGACATACCAAGCTTATACGTTGTATCTTTATATATTTTTCCATCTTTTTTAAGTTCAATATATGTTTTATTTAAATCAATTAATGGATTATTAATTATTTTAATAAAATCTGTGTATAGATAATTATTAGATGCAAAATGTATTATATCTAATAATAGTAATGTTAAATTATCATCCATTATTCCATATGATACATTAATTTTATATGGTAATTTTCTATTTTCTAATGCTGAAGTTAAAGTAGTTATATATTCTTTAGATGAAACTACTATTAAAATGTCTGCCATATTTAATTTTTTATTTACAATATCATCTAATATATAATCTACTTCATTAAATGCTCCATATGATTTAACAAATGATCTATTATTACATTTATTATCTATTTTATAATCAATAATATCTTTAACATTTAATAAATCAATAAATGTTTTTTCATCATATGTTAAATTTGAATTATAATATTCTAATATTCCATATCTGTATTTAGTTTTATAATTTGATTCTTTTATTATATTAATTGCATCTTTTATTGTTCTTATTTCATCATAATAATTATTATTAATTAAATAATTTTCATAATCTATTATTAATTGGTTAATGCTTTTTATTTTATCATTATAATCTAGCTTCTTTAGTTTTTTACCAGAACGAATTGCATCTATAATATTAATTATTTCTTTTGTTGTAGTATCACAATAAGAATCAAAATGAATGAATTTATATTCATTTTCATTTAATAAATTACTAACAATTATTTCTTTTTCAGATGAGTCTATAAATTTTAAATAAGATATTTTATCTTTAGCAAGCTTTGAAATTAATATTTCTTTTGCAGTATCAAAAATGGTTGTAACACTTAAATTAGAAAAAATAATATCTTTTCTATTATATTTTCTGATTAATGCTTTACCATTTGAGATATTATCACAAATTAAATATTTTCTTTCATGTGAAGTAGAAAAATCAATTAGATTCATATGGCCCTCCTAAATAGAAATATCATAATATAATTATAGTATATTAATACTATAATCGCAATTTAATAAAAGGGATAAAAATTAAAAAAGGTAGAAATGACCAATTCAAATCTACCTTATAATCTTATTCTGTATTAAAACATTAATTATTGGCCTCTAGTATAAACTATAGTTGTTTCATCATCTAATTTTTGTAAATTATTCTTATAAATTTTCACTGTGCCAAATGTTTCCATTGTATAGAAACTAATATAAGAACTATTTTCAACAAAGTTTTCTAATGTTCCACTTCCTAAGGTAGCAACATTTGTGTATGTAGAATCTGTTGCTACCAATCTCCAACTATTATTTTTTATATCAACGTACATGAAATAATTATATGTTTCACCATTATTTGTAAGTGTTCCTACAAATCCTGCTTCAGGAGTTGCTGTAGGTAATGTCGCATAACTTTCGTTAGTTTCGATGACAGTCATTGAAGAAATAGCTTTAATAGCATTAGAAATAGAACATTGTTTTAAAGTTAATCTATTACCAGATAAAACAAATACGCAATCTGAGTTTGCTGAGCTTGTTGTTCTAAATAGGTATCCATTACCACTATCACTACTAAAATTAAATTTAATCAATAATGAATATAAATATTCAGAACTATTTAAATCTCCAGTATACATACCAGTGTTCACTGTATTTGATGATGTATCAAATTGTTTAACAATTTTCTTTGAAGTATCAAGCATTAAATATAATGTGTCTGATCCATTTGTTACCGAATACGCCAAATCAAAATTGTAATCACTTTCAAACTTAGCATACAATGTAACATTGCTCATATTATCTAAATCAGAATTTAAATCAGTAATGTTTGTAATTTTTTTACCACTAAAATTAGAATTTAAATACCAACCAGCAAAAGTTGATTTATACTTCTTTGCATCCTTTAAATCGAATGAAGTTGAACTAATTGTAAATTTAGATGGGTTTGCACTATCATTTACACCATCACCTAAATTATATGTAATAGTATATTCTTTTTCTGTAAATTCAGCTGTTAATATTAAATCACCTGTTGTTCCTTTATCAATTTTAGAGATTGATTTACCACTTGCATCCTTCCAAGTTACAAAAGTATAGTGTTTTTTCGTAAGTACTGGTAAATCAAAAGAATCATCAACAGTATATGATGTTTTTAAATTTCCACTATAAGTACCATCATTTAGATTATATGTAATAATGTAGTTCTCATTTTGAAAATTTGCATTTAATGTAATATCACCTGTTGTTCCTTTATCGATTTTTGTAACAGCTTTACCAGTTGAGTCAGTCCAATTAATAAATGTTGCACCTTTTTTAATAGCATCAGTCAAGACAATTTCTGATTCAATTGTATATTTAGAAGGATTTGAATGTGTTGCACCATCAGCATTATAAGTTATATTGAATTGAGTTGCCTCAAATACTGCTTCAAGTGTAATATCATTATTTATTCCTTGAGGTATACTTGTAATAATACTACCATTATACGACCAGCCTTTAAATGAATAGTTTTCTTTTGTAGCTGGATACAATTGAGTAGTTGCACTACTCTCAAATTTTGTAGGATTCTTATCATTATTAATTCCATCATTTAAGTTATACGTAATTTTATGAACATCAATTGTATTTACACTTTTTTGATTAAAATCCATATATCCATCATGTCCCTTTAAATATAGAGTTGTTGAAATATTATCTTTAACCTCTATTTTGCATTCAGTTTTGAAAGAATTTTCAGGGGCATTTGTAACTTTAAAAGTATGATTTCCATACTTCAATTCAAATGTATAATCCTTATTTTGACCATGTGGAATTGTTTCTATAAATTCTCCATCCAAATAAAAATTCATATCATAAATATCCAAAAATATGTTTGGACTAAAATCAATATGTACTTTTACAAAGTAAATTTCATTTTGTTTATCAGAACTATCATCACTAGTTTTAGTATCATCAGATATATTAGTTTTAGTATTATCCAACGAGTCTAAAAAAACACATGACGTTAATACTCCAATTGATAAAAATACTGCAGTTATCAAGGCAAAAGTTATAATTTTTCTTAATTTCATTATTAAATCCTCCAAAATAAATTATTTGATATCAATATAATTAGATTCAACACATATATAAGCCTTTTTCTTTTTTCAATGAAAAGTATATATTTTATAATGTATTATGAATTTTTATTACATAGATAAATAAAGCCTAAGATAAATAATATATTTAACCAGGATAGCAACATCAATTGTTGATTTACACGAAGTTAAGGTAAATAGTATTAATGCCTCATATTATTACTAATCCCTATATTTTTTCTTGTATTTTTAACGTAATAGCTTTAACATGATGAATCTTCAACGTAATCATATCCTTATAATCATTTATATCTTGATTATTAGAATTATCCTTTTCACCATTTAAATAAATAACGTATTTCATATAAGTAACTATAGAATGAATACTTTCAATTTCAAGATTTAATTCTATTCTTTTAGTATTTTTTAATAACTCACCAAAATTATTTGTGACTAATAAATCTAAATTGATACAGTTATATCCCCTACCCAATACATTTTCTGAATAATTACAATCTATTCTATTAATAAATTCGTGGAATATCTCATCACCATCATTATTAATTAGTTTTATTTCTTTTGCATAAACAAAATTAACTTGATCATTTTTAGATAAAGTTGGAAGTAAAACTAATCTATATAACGTATCACCATTACAATCTGCAAAATTCTTTTCTTTTAGAACACTTTTTACTTCATCATTAGGAACTTTGAATAATGTTATTTCTTTTTCAAAGCTAACAAATGAAAAAGATGTTGTAGCTGATGGTTTTAGTACTACTTTTGTTTCTTTTTCATCTTCTCGAGGTAATATTCCATATTTTGATAATGAATCACAAATAGAATTGATAACATTAGAATTATTAAGGATATAAATACTTTCATCCGGTAACAAATCATAAAGTTTAGAAGCAACAACAACATCACCTACATTATTTGTAGTTTGTTTTATTTTCCTATACTTTTCACCTATAGGCTCATTATCTAAAAGTACTGCAAAATAATGATAGTTATCCCTTGATGATTCTTGCTTTGCTACTTCCATTTCTTCTAAAACTGGTTTAGATATAATCGAATTATCAGAGACAAAGACAATAGTACATCTTGTAGATAACACATATTCATATGCTTTTTCTTTCCAATTCTCACCAGCTGAAAACAATTCATCAATTAATACTGTATAGCCCTTATCTTTAAGCCTATTAACAATGTCTAATACTTGCGTTTCATCTTTATGAGAATATGAAATAAAACAATCTTTAAATTCCATAAAATAGTCCTCTATTATATAAATGAATGTGATATTAAAATCACCTTTTTGTTAATTTTAAGTATCCTTATTTGATTTATTAATTGTATACTTCATTAAGATTATATCAAAAAATACACATCATATAAAGTTATAAGTGATTTTTTGTTTGGCTAAAATAAGAAAGAAAAGACAATCGTTTTGATTGCCTTAATTCTTATTACATATTATTGTTATTTTTCTTAATTATTATATTTTTGTTGATTGATTTTATTTTAATCTTGCGTATTTATTATCTTTTCCATTACCTTCACGCTTTATTTCTCCAAGTTCTATTAATTTTCTTCTTTAATTTCAAGTAAATTAAAAGTATATTTAACTGGATGTTCTTTTCCTAAAATAAGTTTTGCAGGTATCTTCTTAACTACACTATCGTTATAAACGTTATTAAAATATAAAATATAATAATGATCTTGATTATCCTTCATCTTATTATATTCAATATCACTCATAAAAAAATTTGCTTTTTCGACATTATTTGTTTTAGTAGACTTTATTTCAACATACCATGTTTCATTATTATTATCAATGTATTCTATATCGCATCCTGCTAAATCGTTGGCATCAGGGCCATCACACTTACAATAATACTTTACACTAACAATACCTAATTTGTTTTTATTTGTTTCAAAATAAGCAATAACTCTATCTTCGCCTCTAGTTCCAGCAAGCTTATTAGATCTTTCTTTATCTGGGTCACTTTTATAAATGGATTTTCTGTTTTTAAAATTTCTTTCTACAAAAAGATCTGAAAGATTATTAATTAATTCTACTGTGATAGGCTTATTACTTGAATTAACAAACTCGTCTAATTCTTCATTTCTTAATATACTTCTATATTCATTATCCTTATTATAGATGAAATCCATGAATCTCCATGGAGAACAATTATTCAAATCCAATGATTTATAAAAACTGTATAATCTATCTTTCTTACTTTCTATTGATTCATTTTTAACTCTATGAGGCATCTCGAAAATGATTAATAACTTTTCAATATCATCATCACTATAAATAGGTAAATAATCATTTCGATTATATAAAAAAGATATCTTATTTTTAAACATATTAGAAAGTTTAGAACTAGTAATTCTTTCCAAATCATGCTTTGCAGCAGCATCAATCACATCAACAATTAGCTGTTTTATTTCTATAAAAGCTAAATCCTTGTCATTGACATATTTCGGGGTTTGAATATTATATTCATTTTGTTTTTTACTATAATAGATTCCAAATTTAAAAGCTGTAGCTCCATGAATATCTCCAGCTGATTTCAAATTATTTTCTACCCAATAACAAAAAGAATCCTTACTTTCTTTTCCCTCAACATAATCATCCAATTCCATATTTAAAATTCTTTCTTTAGTGAATTTTTTTACAAATTTATCAATAAGCTTATTTACATCTTTTTCTCTTTTTTCGATATCAGCTTTATTATCTTTAAGCCATTGTTCATATTGATAATAAATCTTTTCTTTCATGTTTAAAGAATGTGATTTATCTTCAATAATATCAATTTGTGATGGAATAAGTGTTATAGCACTTTGAAGTCTATTAATATTAATATCTTCTAATGTCACTTTCCCTTTTATTTCTTCTATTAATTCTAATCTTATATATTTAGTATTTTCGGGATCTGTTTTATAACCCGATTCATCTATTACATATTTAGAATCATCAATTAAACTATTAGAATCTACATCAATCATAATAACACGGCACTTATGAGTAATTCTTTGAATAGGTAAAGTACAATATAAATATATAATATCATCAACAGCATAATTATTATGACTTGTCCAATCAATAATCTTCAATTCTTTAAATGCATTAAAAGCATCATAGTATTTTAGATTAACAGGCCTTATCCAATATTTCACATGAATCACATCCAATCTTTTAATGCTTTTTTAATATAAAAATAATCCATTTATTATCTCTATTCAGCGAATCATCTTTCAACCAGTTATTAACAATACCTAAATCTGTGTTAGCTAATAATGAATTCATTTTCTCTAATGTCATATCAGTATAATATCTTTCATCTCTTACTCCTTCAAATTCACTATATTTAAAAGAACAATAAAAAGATGCATTCTCTGTCATTGCTAGTTCTATTTTATTAAATACTTCTACCAATTCGTTTGACTTAACATGTAACAATGAAGCGCATGCCCAAATACCATCAAATTCATTATTAAAAGAAATATCCTTAACATTAATATTTATAACATTTAATCCTATTGATTTACCATAATCACAAAATTCATTACAAGAATCTATAGATATTACATCATATCCTAATTCTTTAAAGGCTAAAGAATCTCTTCCAGAACCAAATCCTATATCTAGGATTTTTCCTTTAGATGGCATATATTGAAGAAACTTATTTCTTTCTTCAGATAAATCTGCATCTTTAGTTTTATTAATATATTCTTCTGCATTCTTTTGATAATAATCCATATTAAACTCTTTCCCACTTTACAAAGCCATTATAAAGTGCACTATCATATAATTTAATAAGCTTTTTATTATAAGATTCTAAGGATATATTCTTATTTCTATTTATTAATTTTGTTAAATAATCATATGATGGAATCTTATTATTTTTAGATTCGTTGCAATGAGCACAGCTAAATACTAAATTCCATTCCTGATCGTCCTTAACAAAACTCCATGGGATAAAATGGTCCATATGGCATCCTTTTAAAGATACAGGATTTCCACAATAGAAACATTCAAGTCTATCACCCTTATCAAATAAGCTTTGTTTAAATAACTCAAGAGACTCTCTCTTAGTTGAATCATCAAGTTTAATTGCAAGATTACCTTCTTCTTTATTAGCTATACTTAAATTATTTTCCATCCACAATATCCAAGCATAATAATTAAGTTTTTCTAATGCAGATTTATATTTAGTTAAAAAATTATATGATTCTTCATTAAACCATATTTTCTTTTCCTTTTTACTAAATCCATAAATGTTTGAATTCAAATCAGAATATAAGGCACCAACAACATTAATACCTATTACGTTTTTAGTTTTAGCTAAATAATCATTTTGTTCTTTAGAATTTAAAGAATCAAAATCTATTTCATCTAATAAATTGTTATTACTTATAATTTCATAAATAGCTTTTTCTATTAAGCTTACTCTTCCTCCGTTTTGGTATTGAGGAAGTTTAAATTTAGCTATTAAATTCCAATACATTTTAGAAAATGAATATGATAGATAATTAAAACTCAATTCAAAATTCTCAGTAACATTGAATAAGTTATCTAATATAGCCTTAAAAAAAGCATATTTATAAGTAGCAGTTTTCTTTGATAAGGAATTTAAAAAATGCATGCAATCAGACATATACATGCTATCATCATTATGAACTTTTAAGATTACACCGCTATTATCATTAAATCCCATAATCAATTAACCTTTCTATACATTGAACAAACAAAATTAATTATTTTTATTATTATTATTTTCTCTTTCCTCTACAACTATTTTGGCAATTAGTAATTCAATTTCTTTTTGTCTATCATCAATCACTTCAACCTTTTGACATAGGTGTGCTAAAGCATAAATAGGATACATAAAAACCATCAGTACTATCGGGGCTAAAACCATTGATGAAATTATTAAAAATACATTTAAAGCTGATATAACATTATCTTTAAAAATATCTATAAGTAATAAAATCATACAAACATAAAAAAATATTAATAATGTAAAATATACTATTACACAAAAAGATTTTACCGTATTATGTTTAAATAAATTTTCAGCTATACTTTTCTTTTTTTGATTAATCATAAAAGGCCCCTCATTTTTAAAAATTGACTATAACTTATTGTATTTTGTTGATACTCCCTTAGCTTTATCTATAGGATATTTCTTTTCAGTTTTATCCATTTTCTTATTCATAATGTCTATTGGGTCTAATCCTAATACCATAGACATTTGTAGGCAATAAATCATTACATCAGCTAATTCTTCTTTTACATCTTCTAAATTAGCATTATCGTTCCATTGATAACATTCTAATAATTCATTAGCTTCAATTGATATTGATTTAGCTAAATTAACTGGAGAATGAAATTGATCCCAATCTCTATCTTTATTAAATTTATCTATTCTTTGCATTAATATATCTAATTTAGAAGTAAATTTATCAGGATTATATATCTCGATGTCTTTATCTATAAAGTCACTAGAATCCAATACTATTTTTTCTTTATTATAATCTTCTTCAACCTTTGAAACTGCTTCTGTTTCATTATCAGCTTCTACAGATACAGTTTTTTGAAGATATTCAGTTATTTCAACGTCAAATTTCTTCATAATGTCACCTAGCAAATCTTCAATAAATCTTTTATATGTTTATTTAATGCTTCATCCTCACAATAGATGTAGCAGCCCTTTTGTCCTCTAGTCAACAATGTCTTATATGTATTTTTGATTAGTTTCGAAGCTAATGCTTCTCCACATGATTTAATACCTGATGACTTATCATCTTTTGATATTTTTGTTTTATCGGTAATAATTGTTTTTGATTCTTCATCAAATCTTAAATCCTTACCAATAAACACACCAACATAATCAAATTCTAAACCTTGCGCTGTATGAATGCATCCAACCTCTTCAAATGATGATGGATTAATAGCCCAAATCTTATCATTTTCTAGATTCCATTTAGCTTTAAAATCATTCTTTAAATAAATATCATAATCACCACGATGATTCTTTACATCCCAGTCATAACAATATCCTGCTACCATTCTTGCTTTATTATTAATTTCATTTTTCTTTCTTAATTCGTCCCTTAATACATTAGGATTATCAAAGACTTGAATATCAAAATTCAAGTCATTAATATCTATATCTACATATTCACCAATTTGTAATAAATTATTAATAAACTGAATGTAGCCATCACTACCATTACATCTAAATTGTGATACTAATTTTGTTTCTTCAGTCATTATTACTCTTGAACCTAATATATTAGCCCAATATTTTATTTCATCAATAGAACCAATATCTTTTGTTGTTATCTTTTGATCTTCATCAATTAAGAATATAGATAAAAGTGATGCATCTATACATTCTTTAACCTGATTTTCACCTTGGAAATCTCCATACATTTGTTTAACCAATCTATGTGCCTCATCTATTATCAAACAATCATAGAAATTAGATGGTGATTTACATAATCCAAATGGAGATCTAAATAATTGTTTTATATTAATCTCTTTCTTTAAATCTGATTTAGATAATAATTTTAAATACGCTTCTCTTGGAGCACTATTTTTTGTTACATATGAAGCATTTAACCCATTTGAATTATTAAACTTCATTGTAGTAAATTCTTTTAAAAGATTAACTGCAAGAACTGATTTGCCAGTACCAGGACCACCTTGAATAATGATGGTTCTTTTTTTCATATCTTTTAGACATTGTTTCATTGTTTTAATACACATATCATAAACAACTGCTTGTTCATCTAATAACATAAATTCTTTGTTACCCTTCATTAAAGAAACTAAGCAATCCTGTAATGCTTTAGATGGTCTAATTCTTCCATTATCAATCTTATATAATAGTTCCTTATCAGATGATTTTTTACATATATATTTCTTAATGAATTTATTCAATTCAATAGCTTGTGTCTTAATGAAAAATGGTGCTTCATCATACCATGTTTTAAATATTTCATCATCTAATTGATCTAAATACTTTTCTTCATAATTATGTAGGTATGCACAAGGTATTATTTTAATATCATCGTCTTGAACACACTCTGAAGAATTTCTAATAAATACAGCATATGAATAAGCTTGATATGAAGGATGAGATACCATTCTTACTGCCCCACCTGTATAGGCTTTAACACTATGTAGCATTTCATCCGCAACTTTTTCAACCTTATCCCATTGTTTTAGTTCAACAACAATGACATTATCATGGTTATCTTTATCAGCACCACAAATTATAAAATCTACTCTTTTTGAGGTTCTTGGAATTTGATATTCAATAGCTATTTCACAATCATTTGGAATCTCATTATCATCTAAAATATTTCTCATGAAATTTAAAGAATTTTGCCATGATCTATATTCAGCCTCTTCGCCTGCATGAATATTGGCTTCTTGTAACATTTTTAATATTTTATCTGATATTAAATTATATTTAACATCATTATTAAATTGTTCTTTAGTAGCATTATATACTATCATAACATATTCACCTTCATCGAGCCTATTTTATAAAATTATACCAAATATATGAATTTATTAAAAGTTAAAACCAAAGTTTTCTCAAAAAATATAACCTTAAGATTGCTCCTAAGGTTTAATAACTAAAAATTAATTTTTAGATTCGTATTTTTCTTTATGCTTACAATATGGATAATTATGACATCCATAAAATGCTCCCCATTGTCCTTTTCTATAAATCATGAAATCTCCACAGCTTCTACATTTCATATTTCTATTAACTGCGTTAAAATCATCAATTGTATATTCACAATAAGGATAATTTGAACATCCATAGAAACTGTTATTATTTGAACAATTATTTCTTAATACTAATCTTCCTGATTTGCATTTAGGGCACAATAATTCATTTTCTTTACGTGTTGTAGTTGGATTTATGATAAGACATTGTTCTTTTATCTCTTCAACGAAAATAGAAGGACTTTCAGCACTTGCTATTATATATGTATAGCTTCTAGTCCTAGTTAGAGCAACATACCATAATCTTCTTTCTTCTGCATATTTATAGTTACTCTTAGAACTTAAAACCATATCTAGCAATTCATCATCTTCCATTTTATTTGGGAATCCTAATCTTAAATCATCAGCATTAAGTATAATAACATAATCTTCTTCTAAGCCTTTTGAACCATGTACAGTACTAAATGAAATATTCATTGATGGGAAATCATTTACTTTTATAATTGTCTTAGTCTCTTTTTTAGAAACATTGAAATCAATATAAATTCTATTATCCAGTAAAACTGATTCTATATCTTTATTATTTCTTCCTAGTAATAAAATATTAGCCTTAGCATCCATCTTACAAATCTCTTTTAAAACATCAAGTAAGGCATAGTATTTCTCATCATTATAATACATTATTCTTACAGGAAAATCTAAATGTTTAGCCGAATTAATGCTCTTATTAAATTGTTCTGGATTAGCTTTTATAAATGGGCCTGCTATATCTTGAAGTTCTTGAGAATTTCTATGTGTTGTTGTAATTTTTGTTATTTCAGATGCACCAAAGTAATCCTTAAATTTTAAGAAAATATTTAAATCACATCCTGAGAATCTATAAATAGCTTGCCAGTCATCACCAACAGAGAATAATTTAGAATTTCCATGTGATATTAATTTCTTTAAGAATAACATTCTACTTAATGATATATCTTGGAACTCATCAACAATAATATATTTATATTTAAAGTTTGATGTATTATCTAATTCAATTGTAGATTGTAAAATCATATCATCAAAGTCAATCTTGCCTTCTTGTTTTAGATAATCCATATAATATAAATAAACATCTTTTACAATAGACAAGAATATTTCCGCTCTCGTTTGCTCATACTTGTTATTAAATCTAAAATTCATTAGCTCGTTAAAGCCTGAAGCATCTCTATATTTGGCTTTATATAAGCTTAAGAACGTTCTTATTAAATTAATAAATGATTTAAATGACTGACCTTCATAAATTGATTCTAAAGCATTAAATATCTCATTATCAGTTAACGGATTAAATTTAACGCCTTTTTCTTTTAACTGCTTTTCTAATTTATTAAAGATATTTCCTTCATCAAACTCATATGAATAAGTTTCTAAGCATGTAGTTTGATATTGCTGATGAATATTTCTTTTCCATGAAATATTTGCAACATACATTTGAGCTTCAGGTCCTTCATATTGTTCTGCTTTACCTTCTTTATTAATACCATAATGCTCATGATAAATCTTATAATCAGGAAGATAAAAGTCTGGTATATATTGTCTTTTATCTGCAGTTGAAACGTCTACGGTATATGGTGATTCATACACATAGTTTATACCATTAATGAAATACCAGTTTGCAATAGCCATTTCTTCAAAACTTTTTACTCGCTCTTTTTTAATTGTTTCATAATTATTTATATCATTTGTTAAATGAATTAATTGTGATCTTAATGTTGAGAAGTCCTGTTTCTTTAAATCCTCAAACTTTTCTCCCTCATTTTTATATTTCTTATCGTGCTTGTCAGATGCAATATACAATCCGTAATAAGTCAATATAGTTTGAAGCATATGAGGTCTATTTTTCATTTCTTCTCTAAAGTATTTTTCAATAATGGCTTTATATTGGTCTTCAACCATAAATACCTTATTTTGAGTTTCTTTTAAAATATCTAAACCTATTTTATGAAATGTACCAACAGTTAATTGTGAGTCAATTTTAGATATCTTTTGTTGTAAATCATCAGCTGATTTTTTTGAATAAGATAATAGTAAAATATCATTAGGATTTATATTATTTTCCTTTAAAAGATATTCAACCTTACCACAAATGGTTAAAGTCTTTCCACTTCCAGCTCCAGCAACAACAAGTGTAGATAATTCATCAGTCAATACTGACTTTCTTTGTTCAATATCTAATGACCTATTATTAACACTATCAAATAAAGGATTATTTAGGTTAGAACTAATCCACTTTTCATTATGTAGTTTAACCATTTCGTCTAATTTATTATGTAAATTAAAATCATCATAGAATAAATGCTGATTATCAATTTTATTGATGATTTCAACTATATTATTCATAATAATGATCTTTTGATTAAAATCAATATATTTATAAATCTCTAAATCTAGCTTTTTATGATAATCATTTAATAAATCAAATTGATTACATAATTCTTTAAAGTTATTACTAATATATTGTAATTTACTTAATTCAATGCAAAATGTTGGAAGACCTTTTAGTTTTTTTGAATACTCAATTGCATTAATTAATTCATCAAAGTTTTCTTCTTTTAAAATATAAGGATTTTGAAGAATTGTTTCATATGTAAAAACACTTTTGTTTTCGTTAATATAAAGCAGCTTATTAATGAATTTATTATGTCTTAAAATATCATCGTTAAGTTCTTCTAATTTAACCTTTAACTTATTGTATTTCTTTGGTTGTGATTCAATTAAAATAGAAATATTATAATTAACATCTTCAGGAACTTTTGTATCAATTAATAAAAAAGAAGATAACTCCTTCTTAACAGAATTGAGATAAGGAGTTACTTTCTTTTTAGCCCTATTTGAATTTGTCATAGATAAAATTATCTTCTTAAATAAATTCATTTTAGAATCCTTTCTTATGCTTATTTAAATAAAAATATTAAGTATATTTTGATAGAAAATAACAAAAAATAATAATCATTAAAAGTTATAATCAAATTTTTCTAAAATAATGACAACTAAAATGGTAATTCAATAGCATTAGGAATTCTTGTATATTCTCTTACTTCGTCTATATCTTTAATACCACATGATTTTAAATATTCATATGTAGAATCAAAATAATCTGATACAGCATAATTATCTTCATAATCTCCTGCTTTAGGAATATATATTATCATTCCTTTTCTAGCTCTTGTTAATAATACACGATATGAATTTAATATATGCTTTTTTTGTACTTCTGTACTTTCTTTAAATCTTTTAGGTGTTAGCATCTTTTGTTCATGCCACATACCATTATGATAATACATATCCATATCCCAGCCTAATAATGACCAATCTATTTCTAGGCCTTGAATATTAAATTCAGATGCTGCAAATACTAGTGAATTTGATGAATCTCTTCCACTTTCGTCTAACATCCAATTAGCAAAATGCCAGTTATCAATATTATCAAATGAATGACTATATCTTCCTAATATTTTACTATTACTACTACAAAGCTTTCCACATCTTTCTTTTCTTAATGTATTATCTAATAAGAATTGTTCTGCATGCTTTAAGTTTCTTGTAATACAAATAGGATAATCATCAAATTTTTCTAATGCTTTTTTAGCATCTTCAGGTCTATTATTTAATAATGCTTCTGAGAATTCTGATAGATTTTTAGCTCTTGGTGTTCTTATACAAGTTTTTAGATATAGGCCAGGACATTCTTTTACTCTATCGCAATTTTTAATTGAATCAATATAAGCATCTAATTTATCTGCCCTTTGATCAAAGATTTCATTAGATAATCTTATATCCCATTCTGTTTTCTTATTGAGTAAAGAATTAAACCAAACACCAAGACCATCTTCTCCAGTATGGATATCTTGTCCTAAACCTACAAGAGCCACTATTACTCCCCATTCCTTTTTATCAAATGTACTTAGAAGTAAGTCTGCTTCTGAATTCCCAAAATAAGATTCATCAGCACCTTTCTTCTCTAACCACTTTTCTAATTGTTCTTCATCCCATACTCTTTGAGCTTCATCAAAGATTAATACATTTTCATCTATTACACGCTTCTTTGATGAAATAATGTCTTGCTTAAAAGCATGTAGGTCTTGAATGAATGTCTTAACATCATTTACAGCTCTATTCTTATTAGGGAATTTCTCAGGATTAGCTTTCATGGCATCTCTTCCTAATGCCTCTGTTAAGACATTAATTAATGGTCCATTACCACTAAAGAATACCGCCTCTGGCATATCATCATTATCTTTATTTCTGGTCTTACCAGCAATATCTAATCCTACTAATGTTTTACCTGCCCCTGGCACACCAGATACAAAGCAGATAATCTTCTTTTTGTTATCTCTTGCTTCTTTAATAATTTCTTCAACTGTTGATTCAGTTATTTTTAGATTTTCTTCTCCAGCATCAAATTTGAAGAATTCATCTACTTGATTATTCATATATATTGATCTAGCACTTTGAATAATTGTAGGATTTGGTTTAAATGGAGAATTTACCCATTCTTCAAATTCTTCTTCAGTATAAATTATATCTGAACCATATTTGCTTCTTATTAAATCAATATATTGTTCCAACTTGTTGGTATTAGCTTTAAATAAAGAGAAAAGTTTATCAATACCTAAATCAGCTCCACTTGAGCATATGCTATCTGGAGCTTTAGTTGCGATTAGAATTGGAACTACATATTTATTTCTATTTACTTCATAAAAATTCTTTAGTGCGTATCCATAACCATCTGCTTGATTTATATCATCATCATTAAATGTAACTTCATTATTTTTGAATTCCAATGAATATACAATATCATCCATTAATAATACAACATCAATTCTCATATTAACTCTAGATAAAACATATTCAAAAATAATATAACCTTTTTTATCTTGTAAATATTTCTTTAATATTTTTATTTGGTTAGACCATGCGCCTATTTGAAGATGTAATTGATAAGGCTCTGTATATTCATCACTCTCTACTAGAAAATCAACAATATCATTTGGATTTTGATTAAAAGCAAAATCTTCTATTGTAGATTCATAATATGTTCTTCCTGGTGTTTTTCTCAATCTTGGTTCCATAATATAACCTCCATTTTATAGAAATTACAATTTTATCAAAAATCGTATAATTACATACTTAATTATAGCAGATCCAATACTTTTTGAGAAAACATAAATAATAAATTAAAAATAAAAAACATAATTTGCATCAATTATATCAAATACAAATTATGTTTTTATAATGTTTTATGAATTTTTATTACATAGATAAATAAAGCCTAAGATAAATAATATATTTAACCAGGATAGCAACATCAATTGTTGATTTACACGAAGTTAAAGTAAATAGTATTAATGCCTCATATTATTACTAATCCCTATATTTTTTCTTGATTTTAATAATTTCAGAATCTAAGTAATCTTCTAGGTTACCTGTATTCTTATCTCTCACTTCAATTACGTTAAATTTCTTTTTATAGTAATAATCTAATTTCTTTTTTTCTGTAGCCATATATTTTTCATCATCTTCTAAACCAAAGAATTCTAAATATACACCAATTTCTTGGTTATTAATATTTAATAATAAATAGAAATCAGGATAATATTCTTCATCCTTTTCCTCGTTTATTACTTTCTTTTCATATACGTGAATAATTCTTTTATCAAATAAATAATCATCAATCATTTTTTCAGCTTTAGAACGAACATAATGTCCATCCTTACATCTGAAATTCATAGGATATACTCTTCTATAATCTAGGATTTCATCCTTAACATTCATTTCTTCTTTAATGATATTTCCATCTTCAGTTTTTACTTCAGGAACCATCTCATCTGATGATTCATCAATTTTCTTTTTACCTGCTAAGAATTCTTCTTTTTTCTTTAATAATTCAACAGCATCCTTTTTAGCTTTATTTTCATTATCTTTAATATCATATGTATTTTCTAATACACTACCTAATGATATTAATTTAAGGCAAGCAGTTCTAGCATAATCCATATTCTTAAGCTTATAAATATTGTATTTTAAATTACTATAATAATCTTTAGTTTCTTCTAGTGTATTAGTTGATCCTTCTAATTCCTTAAGAATATTTTCTTTCTTTTTATAACAACTATAACATAAATCATATTTAGCATCTGAACCACAAATAATACATTTATGATTATTATCAGGTTGTTTTAAAACCCACTTACCTGATTCATCTTTTAGTATTTCACCAGATTCTTTTTTCTTATTGCACTCAAAACAAAGTATATAATTACCTGATGCCTTTCCACACACTTCGCAGGTCTTTGCCATAATATCACGTCCTTTAAACCTATATTAACATCAAGATTATATCAAAAAATACATATTATATAAAGTTATAAGTAATTTTTTGTTTGGCTAAAAGAAAAAAATCATACATTTTATCTCTTGCACTTTGGACAAACATAATGTAATACCCCACGTCCTTTAAAATGATCTGACCTCTGTTCCCATGTATGGCCACACAATTTACAATGATATTTAGAATTTAATCTAGATCCATTGTATTCTAACACTTCAATTGTTTGTGTGAATCCGGCGATTTTTTCTTTATATTCTTCAAATCTTTTTTGTGCTAATTCTTCATCTGATAATATTGGCTTTTCTATTTTTGGAATTTCTATTTTTTGCTTGTTAGCCTTTTTTTCTGTTTGGGAAATTAATTTTTGTTCTCTATGAATTATTTTCATTTCTTCTGGATTAATAATTCCACTAACAATCAATCTTCCATTCTCTTCAGAAGCTTCTCCAACAATCGTATCATTCCACAATCTAACAATATTATATTTTGTTGTAAACTGAAGTCCTTTAAGTATTCTTGATACCTTGTACATTTCAGTACTATCAACATAAGTTCTTGATTTTGTGACTGTAAGATTTGTGTTTGCAACAACTAATGCATTATTATTTTTATCACCAAGTAACTTTTTTTCGTAATTAGCAAAAATTTTTGGACATTCATATTTAAGCAAACTAGGCAGATTTTTATAAACATATTTATCAATCATTGAATATGCAAAATATGGAGTAATTGTTCCATCAAGTGGATTCAAATATAAATGATTGTAGAAATCAATATCTACTATACTTCCATGAATTCTTCCATCTCCACCAATACTCTTAATTTCTTTTGATACATTCTTTTGGAATTCATCAAATTGCGATAAAAACATCTTAATAGATTTTGAATATGGAACTAAATTTTCATAGAAATATTCCAATGTATGTCCACCAGCATTCTTTATAGCTCCACCATTTAATATTTGCATAGTTCCCTTAGGAGAGGTCATTATAAACATATAAGTTCCTTCCCTTTTTAGCATATACAATTCACCAAATTGTCTATTGAAGGTTAATCCTTCTCCTATTCCTCTATAAAAGTTTTCATAATCATCTTTTGTTATTTCATAAATGCCATCTTTATAATCAGAAAACCAGTCATAATCCATACTTACCGACAAGTGCTTCATTTGAATATTTTTGCCCTTATATCCAATCTGGTTATCAGAATAAATTCTCTTTATACCATCATCAAAAAAATAATTTCTATGACTATGGCCACTAACATAAACGAATCCTTTTGTATAGTCATTCATTGACCAGTCTTTCATTGGCATATGAGTAAAGATAATTACATTCTTATCATATAGATAATTTACAACCTTTAAATATAATGACTCGAATTTTCTACTTTCTTCTATTTCTTGTTCTCTAGTCAGTGTATCCCTATAAATACCAAAATTAGCATTAAATTCTTCATTTTTACCAGCAAAGCCTAATCCACCAAAAATAATAAGACTTGCTCCACGCATTTTCTTTCGTAGGTTATCGCCATTAATATTTTCTAATTCTTGTGTTGTTATTTCTTTCCATCTATCATCAAAATAGAAAATATTATTATGGACTAAATACATATTATTAGCATTAATAACTTCTTTATATTTATCGATTATAGAATTCAAAGAATAGTCTTTGAAAGGCCACAACTCATGATTACCTAAAGTTAAGAAAATTTTTCCTCGAGAATTAGATTGTCTTAAATTTCTAATGAATGATTCAAATATTTCAAAATCACTAGCTATATCTCCTCCAATAAGTTTTATTGGTGAGTCATCCTTCCCTATATCTTTAGTGACAATTTTTGTAACATAATTCAAATCATCAAAGCTCTCGCATTTCCAAGCGGCAAATCTATGAAGCATATGAACATCAGTAACATATGATACTAATCCAGAATAGTCTTCATCATTACTTCTTTGTGTAATTAATTCATTTGTTGTAGCAAGTTCATATTTTTGAGTTTCTTCGAATTCTACTATTTCAAATCTATTAGATGGAATTGGTTCAAAGACTAAACCAAGCTTTTTTGCAACATCGCTTCTAACTCTTAATCCTTCCAACTTTAAATTATTAATGCATAATATATTTTCAATTCCATCACACATTATTAAATTTGCATTCGATAGATCATTATTTAAATAATGAGCAAAATCGCAAAATGATTTAAACTCTTTTCCATGTGATAAAACAAGGTTTTCTTCTTTATCAAACCAATCTTGAACTACATAAAAATTACCATCCCTAAAATGCTTTTTTACCTTATATGAGGAATAGTTATTTGGCTTAGGCATTTTTGTATTTTCGTTTGTCTTATATTTTAAAATATCATTAATATCAATAGGAGCAGTTTCAAGATCTACATTTGATAAATCTCCATCCAGTTCTTTTGCAAAATCATCAAAGGATACAAAATATCTTTCAATTCTAAGTGAAGCAAATCTTTCTTCTCCTTCAAAATACAAATAATTTACTTCATATAATTGGTAAGTCTCAGAAAATGAGCCTCGTTTTTGAACAACAAATATGCCATCTCTAAGAAATTTGATTTTATCTCTAATCTTTTTCTTATGCTTATTTCTAGTACTATCTGTCCAACAACCGCCATCAAAATCTATTAGCACTTCTTCAGCTGCGTCTACACCATAATAAAATGCAATATCTTCAACATCCACACCTCTGAAAGAATCATTTTTTCTTCTAAATTCCACAATATAATCTTTTATCGAATCCCCAAACTTTTGAATGATTAATGAAAAGAATATTCTTCCTGCTCCGAAAGATGTAAACTTAGATTCAAAATACTTATATTTTTTTACCAAATTATCATATGAATCAATTCCTTCGATTTTGGATATCCATTTTCTTATTTTAATTCCATTATCAACATTTCCTTGATTGTTTTCTTTTCTTTTTTTTAAAACGGATTCAAAAGTGTCTTGAGTAATATCATAGCCAATAAAAGAATCAAAATTTAGTCTTTTAACATCGATATTATATTTTTTAATTTCATCATCTGTAAATACATATCCAAAATAGCAAGATGAATCATAAATGTTCCCTTTTACATACTCAAAGAAGACTTCAAAATTTTCAAAATCTTTTCTTTCAATATCATAATATGGAATATCATCTCTATAAACGTACTCAACTACAAAAAAGGATTTTTTTATTATGTCATACCCAACATTCTTGAATATTCTAATTTGAATTTCATTATCATGGATGTACTGAATTATTAATCCTTTATCAAAATATTCTAACTCTTCAAAAGATAGTTTTGATTTTAGTTTCCTTTGTATTACTTGAGGTAATGTTAAATTAGATAACTCTGCCTTGGTTGTTTTTGCCATTTAACACCACCTACTTTCTTATACTTTTACAATAATCAATTCTAATCTTCTCAAGAATATCAGCAGCGGCTTGTACTCTATCGTGGTCTTTTTCCAACTTAGCACATTGCTTTTGGTACTCTCTTGAATTTAAGCAATCATTCTTATAAATAAATTCAGTAAACACGCTATGAGCCCAATGATTTCTGTTATCACATATTTGAGCTAAAAAATTATAATCATTTGAACTTATTAATGGCTTATTATCCGAATTATCCAACTCTTTAAGTTTTCTAATCATCTGCCCTAGTGTCTTATTTTCTATTTCGTCAAAATGCTTACTAACATCTCCAACTTTCATATAAGCATAGATATACTTAATATCATGTTCAATTGCTTGGTAGTTAAGCATTGTTTCTGCATATTTAACTTTAAATGTATCAAAATTCATAAACTACCTCCTAATGACCACTACTAGTTAAAATAATATTTTTTATCCAATCCAAGATATCTTTATCGCATTCAACAACAAATTCTTGACCCCTACTAGCTGCTTTAAAATAACCATCCTTGTAATTCTTTTCGCTATGATAAGTTATATTTTTGTGTTCTAAACATTTAGGCAAAGTCCAATGAGTTCGACAACTATCACATTTTTTAGTTAGTACTAAATCTGGTGTGAATTTTAAAGTACCATAACCTAACTGTTTTGTATCAAGCAAGTAATTAGATGCCACATATATTACATTTTTCTTTTTTTTGGTCAATTCTTCCCTATATGGTTGAGAATGTGGATGCCATTTTAATTCTTTAATATCATCCCATTTTGTTAATTTCTCACCAACTTGTAAATATCCATAAATCACTTGTAAATCTAGTGCTTTGTCAACATATTTCAACTTTCCTTCAGCATCGTATTCAGTTTGCTTAAACCAACCAAAAAAGAGAAAAATATCTCCTTTATCTACAGACTGATTTCTTAGATGTGAATATGCAGAATCGCTTTGACCAAATGCAGCCATCCAGTTATTATCTCTTTTGATTATATCTTTTCTTATGTCTGGATCAAGATGGCAATTTTTATATTCAATATTTGAAGTCTTTAATTGATTTATAATATCAAGGTAACTTTGCCCGCCATAATATAACTCATCATAACGAACATTATCATTTAATGGAATTGGTAATGATAATAATGTGCCATCAGGAAGAATAGGGCTAGCTATATCATCAAATGTAGAATCAAATCCTTTTCTACTTAATATTAATTTCATTCACTACTCAACCCCCTAGTAGCCACTACAAGTGAAAATAATAAAGTCTATTTTCTTGATGTCGCTTATATGTGCATAATCTGGATAATTAGAGTCAAACCATTGAATCCAACTTTGCCCTCTAGAACTAGGTAAAAAACTTCTATACCAATCATTCAATCTTTTCCAATTATTTGTAATCTTATCTATCTTAGATATCTCTTTTCCATATCTATCTTTCTTAGGAACTTGAATATCCCAAAGATCAACTTGTTCTTCTTTCTTTAGGTACCTAAAAACTTTTGAATCATATATTGGCGATTGATTATTAACTGTATACAATAGTTTTGTTGCAAAAAAAACTCAAACATATCAACAGCTAATACTTCTTACAAATGATTAACCAAATCAATTAAATCCATATTAGAATCACAATTAAACATTGTTTCAAAAAATGGGTTTCTATTCTCTGGCAATCTCATTCTTCCTTGAGAACTTAAATAGAAATTAGTGAATACATCTCTAAAGTCTTCATCATCTATATGTTGGATAAACTTCTTTTGAATATAATCATACTGAAGCAGCCCCATTTTCATTTCCATTAATTGTCTATCAGATATATTTGCTAAATTAATCATAATTAGTTCTCCACTTCATAATCTGCATATAACTTTTCCAATAATGATGCCCCAGTATGAAATTCATCATTTTGTGATTTTAAAAAATTTAAATTCACTTTATATTGTTCCGGAAAATTGTGAAACTCTTTTGCCATTCTATCTACTCCTGCACCACATAAATATGCTGGTGTATTTTTCCCTTTTGCCCCTAAAGATGGAATTGTTTCATCAAACAATGGTTCAGTAACATCAACATCAAACAACTGCTTCACAACTTTATTTGTAAGTTGTATAAAATACGGAATTCTAACAACTTTATATCCTAATTCTTCATAAAACTTTGAAGTTTCATAATCTGTTATTATTTTATCTGGATCTTGATAATGTTGTAATCCATCAAATTCCACAATCAATTTTAAACTTTTGCTTCTATAATCAGGTCTTCTTCTAGATTTAACTCCATAAGGCAAATCATCGATTGTTTTATCATGAATCCAATCATTAGTTTGGGGAAATATGACTTTTAGATATTCATCCAAACCATTTCTATGTAATCCTGTATCAAGGTCAATTCCAGCTTCTATAGCTTTTTCAGTAGTTTCTCTTAAAAACCCCCATTTATTATCATTCCATTTTGCCATGCTTACTCAGCCTCGATTCCATTCTCTTTGCATAGTTCAAAGAGTTTTCTTTTTGCTTTTATTGTTGGTTCAGTATTACCATTCTCCCAACGATTAATCATAGCAAAAGATACCTCAAGCAATTTAGTTAATTCTTCTTGAGATATTATTAGTTTGTCTCTTAACTTCTTAACTAATGCTGGATAATCAAAGTTTATCATAATTAATCAATCTCCTATGTATTTTATTTTGGATTAAAAATCGGTTTAAGAGAAGCATCTTCAAAAGGATAATATGTTAAATCATTCAGATACTTTTCTACCTTTTCAGTTGGCAAATAAAGACCATTATAATCACAAGGTGAAATCAAGTTAGATTCAAACAAAAAGTAATCAAATATCATATCAATAAAATTATAGAATTCACATGTATATTTCCTTATTAGTTGAATATTAATGAACGGAGATGCTTTTGAAAATCCAATAGGCTCCAAAATTCCTAGCTCTTCATTGCAACCCAAAGCAACATTTATATCATTATAATGTATTATTTGATCTCTAGGAGAAACACATTCTTTTATCCAACTATGGTAATTATCCATTATACATTGAAACACTGAAGAATCTTCATCATTTGCTTTTATTTTTTGATCTACATAAGAAAGGAAACTTGTATATTTTCCGCTATCTTTGATATGTCCAAATGTGATTGATTTTGAAACACCTTTATAATAATAAGAAAATAGTTGAGCGATTCTATCTAAGCCAGTTTTTATAGAGATTAAGCATGTATGAATAGAACAAAAATACTCGACAAATTCAATGTTTGACATTGGACAATGCTCATCTAAAGCATTTAAATAATCAATGTAAGATTGAATTAATCTATTAAAACTAAATGCAGGAGATAAAAAAGAAATGATGTTATTTTTTAAATACTTCCAAGATAAAGTAATTAATTGAAATCTTCTATTGTCTTTATAAGAACCAGTGGAAACCATCTCTTGATAAATATTTTTACTAAAAGTAATATCTTTTTTCAACCACATTTTATATCTAAAACAATCTATAGATTCTCCGTATTTATCATTGAAGTGTTTTATATCAAATTTGAGATTATTAACTTTTTCTATTTTCTCTTTTTCTATAATCATATTTATTTCCCAAACTTCTTTCTATGTACCTCAAAGTATTTAGATGTAGAGGCATTAAAGTATGAACAATTCTTTCCATTTAATTCATTAAACAGTTTGAAATCTCGATTTTGTGCGTGAGGCTCCCTGGCCGATTAAGAGATGTTTTTACCTGGAGATTTTACCTCCCCTAATTATACCAAATTTTTCTCATCAATCCTAGAATGATTCTATCATTTTTGAGAATTTCACTAAATCTGAACCAAGTCAATCAAAGAATCTTTTTAAGGAGGATAAAATTCTTAGGTCAAGATGAAATAGGTCATATAAAAATCCCTAAAGTATCATTAAGAGATACTCCAGGGATTTTACTTTAATCTTCTTCTAGTTCCCACGGATCTTTTACAGATTCAAGAATAATATCTTCTATTTCTATATTCTCATCTTTTATTTCTGGCTTATTGTATTCTTTCTTTTCATTCATATACAAAACCTCAACTTTCAAAATAACTTGTAGCATTTCTAGTATACTTCAACATAACTCTTAATAAATTTTTCAAGTTTTCATCAGATGATTTCTCAAATCTATTTTTACAATAAACTTCAATACCATATTGTAATGTATCACTTATTGCTTCATCGCCAATATAAATTGTAGCTGATACTAGCTTTCCAGTATCACATGCAGCAATAGTTGATAATTTAGTATAGTATCTATTTTTCTCTGAATCATATCCAAATTCATTACCGTTAATTTCAACATGAATATTATCTCTAGAAATAGATTCATATTCAAGTACTAGCTTTGAAGTACTAACATCAACTGAACTATCAAATGTCATATAATATTTTAACTCAATTGAGTTACCTAATACAACTGATTTATTGCTAATTGTTGCTTTTGTTTCACCTGATAACGAAATTATATTTTGTTCTTGAGTTAATACAACATCTTCTTGAGTTCCTAAAGCTCTTTGTGCTTCTGTTAATTCTGTATTAGCTAATTGAGTAGGATTATAATTAAAGTATTGTTGTGCTGTTGAACTATAATTCAATAAATCAACTAATAAAGATTTTAATCTCTCATCAGATGATTTCTCTAATCTGCTATATGCGTATTGCTTTATACTACTTTCATCATTAGAAGTGTAATATTCTTGACTATCTTTATTTGCATGAAGCGATGCAGTAATCAAATTACCTATTTCAGAAGCTGAAATACTTGTAACTGAGAATCTATAACGGCTATAACCTTTAGATGTATCTTCTTTCCAATTTTCTATTCTCTTACTAATTAAATTATAACCAACATTATTTTCATCAGTATATGCATATTCACTAGCAGATGAATAATCTCTAATCTTTAGTTCTAACCATACTTCATCATATGTTCCAAATAAAGAACCATTTTCACCTAATGTATAATAGTAGTTATATGCAAAATTCTCAGTTAAAGTTGCAGAGTGATTAACAACAACATCAGAATCAGGAATTTGAATACCTGTTTTATCAATTACTTCTTCCTCGTAATAATCACAGTCAACACATGTTCTACGCTTTAATCCATTTTCTGTACATGTTGCTTCAGTAATTATTACCCAATCATTAAATTCCAAATGAGTATTACAATCAAAATTGCAATCAACAATATTTAATGTGATTTGATTTGTTAAAGCATCTGTTATACCAGAACCTGATAAATCTAATAATGCTGTATCTTGGCTATGACAATCATTAATATCAAATAAAAATGAAATCATATCACATTCATCAACAATATTATTCATTGATATTATCGAAAATTTTAATAATCCACTATCAACATTTTTAACATTAACATTAAAGAATGATGGACTAAATAATTTTGTATATGAATTGTATGTTAATTTATCAGTATCCCATTCAACTTTGAAATCTCCTGCACCTAAATTAGAATTCCCATCTAATTTAACTGTTACTAGACATTGACTATTATCTTCTGCTACCGTTGAATATAAATACACCTTTGGTGCATCTTCAATATATGATTCATCCACTGAAACATTTACATTAATGCTTGTATTAGAACATTTAATACTATTCAATTCCAAATCATATAAATCTGTAACAGTACTTGTTATAACAGATGATTCATTAACATTCTTTTTTGTTATAAATCTAAGTGAAATAATATCTCTTCCACTCGAATATTCTGTACCTAAAAAAGAAAGATATACAGACCCTGTTAAATTAGTATTAATATCTGTAATTTTATTATTTAAAAAACTTCCAAATTCATAATCTTCTAATTCAAATAATTCTGAATCATAAGTAATACTCATAGCACCAGATGCAATTTGACTTATACTAAATGTATATCTAATTTCAAAATCTTGTCCGATTTTTGCATTTACAGTATTAACATTCTTAGATATGTAGCAAGTTTTTTCTACCACTTTCTCTAAAATGTCTATGTTACATCGTGTACAAGATACATCTAATTCATTTAGTGATGAATCATATGCATCCATAACAATAATATCAAAATATGTATTGCCTATCTTAGCATCAGTTTTAACTGTAAAATAAAATCTAAATAAATTTTGTTTAGAATTAGAACCATTACCATCAAAAATATATGAATAATTTACATTATCATCATTTATTGATGAATCATACAAGCTTGCGCTTACTATGTTATATGAATTTTTGACTTCTATTACATCAGGATCAAAATATATTGATACATTTATAGAAGCAACGTTTTGCAGTGAACTTGTCTTCACGTAACAATATGCAGATGAACCTTGTTGCATAGACGAACTAGTTTCACATGTAAGTTGAATTTGTCCATCTGCATATGTTTTAACTGTTATAGCAAAAAATGATATAAATACTAAAATGCATGTCAAGAAGCTTACTATTCTCTTTTTCATCATAATAGTATACCTCCTAAATTACATTTCTAAAGTATTAACATTACCATTAATATATTGTAATATTCTCAATGCTTCAAAACTTGATAATTCATCATCTTTATTTAAATCGGCTCTTATAAACTGATCATCAGTTAATAATAAATCACCATTAATTGCTTGAATAATCATTAAAGCATCTTTTGTTGTAATAATTCCATCGCCATCTACATCACCATACATAGCTAAAGCAGATGCATCCTTAATTAATACTCTATATGGTGCTTCTTCACTACCTTTATTGATTGTATTTACACCATCACTGGCGACGATATAATATTCTAAACCATCAAGTGATAACTCAGAACCAAATATAGTTGCTGAATATCTAGAATTTTGTTTTAACATTGTTAATGTCTTCCAAGTTGTGGTACCAACAGTTCTATAATATAATGTAACACTACTTATACCAACATTATCACTTGCTGTACAATAAATAACTAAATTATTATTTAAATATCCTTGATTTACAGGTGTATGATACAAATTAGGTTTTTCAGTATCTAACATTGTGGCAAATACTTTTCCTGCAGGAGCAGATTCACTAAAGTCAGATAATACTACTGTAAATGTGTACCAATATGATTTACCTGGTTCAGCATTTTCATCTAAGAATGTATTCTCGTTTTCAGGAATTATAACATTATTCAATTTAATATAATTACCATCTTTAGTTTCACTTCTATAAACATTATAACCCATTAATGTATCATAATCGTCTTGTGCCCAAATTAATGTAACGCCATCACTTGATGGATTAGCTTGTAAATTCATAGAATGTGCTTGAGTTAAATCAATATCGAATGTGAAATAAGATCCATTATCAACTAATTTTTTAGATGAATTATTTGCAGACGAACCTCCAGAAACACTAAAATGCTGTATTCCTCCTTCAATATATGCTTTTACTTTTAAAGTTCCTTCCCACATTGTTGATGATATAAATTCGCCTATTATTTTATAATCTGCATACGGATACACTGAACCATAATATAATAAAACTTCTTCTTCCATATTCATCGGTGTTATAAATTCAACTTGAACTTTTATTTCCTCTACACCAACAGTTTTAACTTCCTCATCATCAACATTAAATAACTTAATATTTTTTATAAATGGCCAAATCGTATCACTTGATACTATTGAATTAACATCCATATAATATGTACCATTTGATTTAACATTTTTATCAAATAATGTACCTTTATAATCACAATACTCGCTTGAGAAATAATTAGACTCAAGATTTTCCTTTGTTCCCTTACTTTCAATCGTAAAAACACCAATATCTTTTAACGATGTTAATTTATTGTTTAAAATGAAATAATTATTTGAAAAAATCATATTATCACTATCATTAAGATGGAATGTAGCAGGATATTGGGTAGTTTCACGAGTATAAACTAAAAACACGTTATTAGTTATGCTACAGTTTTGATGACGATTTGCAAATGAAACACTACTATATTCATCACCTATAATCACAACAGAATCACTCATATTTTCAAATTGAGGGTTAGTACCACCAATACATCTTAAATCAAATTTACAGTTGTTAATACTATAAAAATAAACAGAACCTAACGCATAATTTATACCAGAATCATAGTATGTGAAATAGCCACTATATCGAGTTTTATTTATACAATAATCACAATTATTGAAAACAGCTTTACTTACACCACTAAATAGTACATTTTCTATATCACAATAGTTAAAAGTAATACCTGATTCATTATGATCTTTAAAAATTGTACACTTATTTGCATACGCCTCGCTAATTTTTATTTTTATTTTATTATCACTACTTCCATTAAATATCAAAGTTCCATAAACATCAAAGCCGGGTGTAATATATGAACTTGTATTAATATATCCGCTTTGATTATCATAGAATTGAATTTGACATCCTTCTTCAAAGATAACTGTTACATCTTCTGGAATAACAATTATCTCATCAATAATATACTCTCTTTCATTCGTAAAAAACGTATCCTCAGTTATTATTCCTGAAATTTTATAACCTTTAGAAACGACAAAACCTAAAGATATATTCCCAACATACTTAGTATTATCAAATTCATCAAGTCCATTATAATACTCAATACTCAAATTAATTACAACATAATAATCATTTGGACAATTATCAGCAATATTTATTTCAAATACGTTTTCCATTCCTATTACTTTGTTATCCTCATAAATTTTTCCACCATCACCTATCGAATAAGTACCAATATCACTAAAATCAATTTCATCATTTAATAATTCAACATATGGATTTGGCAAATTCGGATCATTGTTAGCATAGGTATTTGCCTTAATTCTAATATTACTTGCTTTACCATATCTATTTTGAAGTTCGATGCCTAAGGCAATTGTTTCACCAGAATTAGCAACACCATCGTTATTGTTGATTGAAGATAAATTCGTGTCATCAAAAATATAATAATTATGTACAGCGCAAATATTTGGTTTAGGAATTTTAGTTAAAGCATCATAAGCGTCAACCACACGGTGATAATTATCAGTGCCAAATACTCCTGAAACACCTAAGTTACCAGAATTACAAATTTGAGAATTAATAAATTTATTTGAATAAATCTCTCTATCTGTATAATAGCTTCTAACTAAAGCAGCTATACCTGCTACCATAGGAGATGCCATTGATGTTCCTGATAATTTAGCTACTTTGTTGTTAGGCCAAGTAGAAACAACATATTCACCGCATGCATATACATCGTATGTATAATCAGAATAATGATCATAGTTTGAAAAACTAGAAACATTTGTTCCATTAGAGTTGCATGACATTACACCAAGAACATATGGAAGACAAGCAGGATAGCTTATTCCGTGATATTTACATTTGTCACAATTAGGCCCATAAAAACTACAATAACTATCATTACCAGCTGCAGCAACTAACACACATTGATTATATGCATCTTCAAGTGCATCTTCAACAGCTATCGAAATTGATGAACCACCAAATGACATATTAATTACTGAAGCGCCATTCATATAAGCATATTGAACTGCCTTTGCAATACTAGCATTAGTAAATACGCCACTAGCTTGGCCTGCTTTCACACACATAATCTTACAATTATATGCTACACCAACAGTACCAATACTATTGTTTTCGGCAGCTATAATACCAGCCACATGTGTACCATGACCATTATCATCCATAGGATCATTATCGTTGCCGACACAATCCCATCCATAATAGTCATCAATATATCCATTATTATCATCATCAATTCCATTATTTGGAATTTCTGCTGTATTCTTCCAAATATTATTTCTTAAATCAATATGATTATAATCAACACCTGTATCTATTACAGCTACTACAACATCTGAACTACCACCAGGAGTTTTTCCATTTGAATGTTGATATCCCCATCCACTCAAAATACCTTGTGATTCAAGATATGCTGTTTGATTACTACTTTCCGGATTACCTGAAATATCAATTGAATCAATTTCACCATCACTCTTCATAATATAATCTAAATCAACTGCATCAAATAGATTTGAATCTATTGCTAAATTATATGCCTCTATGGTATTAGTAGATTCTTTTAATTTTACTTCATACCATTTAGAACCTTTGTATAATTGATTAATGGATTCATATTCAATTCCATCTATATCAACATTGTTAATTTTTTCAGAACTCTTTAACAATAATACCCCTTCATTATATTCCCCATGAATTTCATTATGAGTATTATGATTCAAACCATTATCAATAACATCATCGACGTTGGAATCACCAGTTGTGCTCTCTTCATTATTTATAGCATTATTAGCTGTGTTATTACTTCCACACGATGCCAAAACAAAAAGTGCCATAAAAAATGGTAAAATAAAGAATAGTTTCTTTTTCATAAATACCAGCTCCTTTTTTATTAATTTTCTTAAATCGATACTTTTTTTTTAATTTTACATTAAAATTATAGTTTTTGCAAGTTTTGGTGCTTTATTATCGGACACTTAAAGCAAAAAAGACAAAGAATTGCACATTCCTTGCCTTTACTTAATAAGTACCTTATTCATTTTCTACTGCTATTCTAATAGGAATAGAATTAATTATTCTTTTCTTATTTACACCATATTCATTTTTAACAAATTCATAGAAATCAACAGGCATATCAAATGAACCTATTACTATATAATTAGTTTTGCTTTTTTAGATAAGTTCAAAGAAAATTTTTATGCTTATTCAAAATAAAAAGGTCTACCAGAAGTCATCTGTCTATAACGATATTGTTTTGTGGATAAATATATGTCATAATATAGCCACAAGGAGGCAATTGGTATGAAAATAGTTCCAATGAGAGATTTAAAAGATACAGTAAAAATTGAAAAAATGTGCAGTGAAACTAAAGCACCTGTTTTTGTAACTAAAAATGGTTATGGTAAATTAGTTGTAATGGATATTGAATGCTTCGAAAGATTAATGAATGATGTTTATGAAGCAAAAGCAATTAATGAAGGATTAAAAGATTTAGAAAATGATAAAACAAAAGATGGTAATTTAGTTTTAAACGAAATGAAGGCTAAATATGGATTCTAAATTTAAATTTATTGACAAAACCGAAATGATTTAGATGAAATATTAAATTACATTTCTAATAAACATTTAAAACTAACTTCATTATAGTTTAGGTTGATTTTTTATTTAAGACATTTTTGTTAATTTAAACGATGTATATTTGAAACATTTACATCGTATTTTTTTGCGTTGCATTTTCTATGTGCTATAGTGTCAACATTGCCCTATATTTGCCAAATTTTGAAGATAAAATCCTCTAAAATATTAAAAATTATTGTTTTGTAAGAATTAAAAAAATGGCTTGGTTAAGCCATTTTTTAGTGAGTACATAGTTTCTATACAAGATACTAATTTTTTAAAGTTAATAATGTTATGGATTCACAATGAGTGCAGTTAATATAAGTGCTGATAAAACCATATTTTTAAGAGTGTGAGACTATTGTAGTGCTGATATTTTATTTTAAAACATTATGTAGTTTTAAGAATTTTGAATCATTCATTTGTTCATTAGTGACATATTTACCATCTTTAAATAATGCATATGTTGTAATAGGTGTAGGAG
>CAMOUB010000005.1 GCA_946626345.1 uncultured Caryophanales bacterium
CGTGGGTCGCAGGTTCGAATCCTGTCCGAAACGCCATAATAGAAATTAAAGCACCTATGATTGGTGCTTTTTTCATTTTATATAAAAAAATTAGACCTATTTAAACGGTCTATTTTTTCATTGAAGGATCTTCATTATCTTTTTTACGTGGTTCTTTTTTATATAATGTTAGCATAATTAATAAAAATGTAATTGCGAAAGCAAGCATTGCTAAAATAGTTAATGATTCATATTCTGTATTCATTAAGAAAAATCCTAATATACCAAAGCCAATAAATAAGGCTGAATGTATAAATGTTAATACAGAAAATAATATCTTTTTCTTTTTTAATAATGTTAAAATACCAAAAGCTAATAAAAGTAAACCAACAAAAATACTAGCAATATTATAAAAAAGATTCATAAAAACACCTCATTTTGGAAATATTATATAATATTTTACGATTTTTTTAAATATTATATTTCAAAAAAAGAAATATGAGAGTATAATATTTAATAAGATTTATAAAGAAAAGGGGTTATTTTTATGCTTAATATTAAATATGTTAAGAAAGATAAATTAAAAGAAAAGCCAGATCAAAATAATCTAGGCTTCGGTAAATACTTTACAGATTATATGTTTATAATGGATTGGGATGAAGGAAAAGGATGGCATGATGCAAGAATCGTTCCATACGGACCACTAGAGATGTCTCCTGCATCTACTGCATTACATTATGGTGCTGAAATATTTGAAGGTATGAAAGCTTATCATACTGCAGATGGAAAAGTACAATTATTCCGTCCATATGAAAATGCTAAGAGATTAAATTCTTCAGCTGAAAGATTATGCTTACCTGAATTACCTGAAGATGATTTCGTTGAAGCTGTTAAAGCTTTAGTATCAATTGATAAAGATTGGGTTCCTACTCAACCTGGTACATCTTTATATGTTAGACCATTTATGATTGGTGATGACCATACTCTAGGTGTTCATGGTGTTCATCATGCAATGTTCATTATAATTTTATGTCCAGTAGGATCATATTATAAAGAAGGCTTAAACCCTGTTTCAATTATGATTGAAACTGAAGATGAGCGTGTTGCTGGTAAAGGTGGTACAGGTTATACTAAGTGTGGTGGTAACTATGCTGCTTCTACTCGTGCTGGTAAGAAGGCTGAACAAAAAGGCTATTCACAAGTATTATGGTTAGACTGTGTTTATAAAAAATACATCGAAGAGGTTGGAGCAATGAACGTAATGTTTAAGATTAATGGTGAAGTTGTAACTCCTTCATTAGTTGGTTCAATCTTACCTGGTATTACAAGAAAGTCTTGTATTCAAATTTTAAAAGATAAAAATATTCCAATTGTTGAAAAGAGAATTACATTAGATGAATTAACTGCCGCAGTTGAAAATGGTACACTTGAAGAAGCTTGGGGTACAGGTACTGCTGCTGTTATCTCTCCTATTGGCTTACTTGAAGTTAATGGTAAGAAATATACAATTAACAATGGTAAAATCGGTGAAGTATCACAAATGCTATATGATGAAATCACTGGTATTCAATCAGGAAAGAAAAAAGATGTATACAACTGGACTGTTGAAGTAAAATAAGAAATAAAAAAGTTTCGGGGTAAAATCCGAAACTTTTTATTTTTAAACTAAATTTCTAATAGACTTAAATAAATCTTTAGATTCTTCTACTTTATTTTTATTTCCAATTGTTGTAATTGATGGATTAGCTAGGGCCTCTATAAAGGCCTTTTTATATTCTTTAAAATCTGTTGTCTTAGCATTAATTACATCATTGATTTCATTAATTCTAATTTCATCAGTTACACCCTTAAAATAATATGTTCTTGCAGTTTCTGCCTTATCTTTATTATGTAAGACTAATATAACATTTCCAATCGCACCAATTTTTAATTTTAATAATTCATCATCTGTTGGATTAAATGAATCAATATAATTAGTTATATTTTTATATGTATCATATGTCTTTTTAATATTAGGATCTCGATATGATACTAATACAATAAATCCATCACGTCTGATTTGTGGCATGACACCATATGCACCGCCTTTAACTCTAACTTCAGTCCATAGGTAATCATTATATAATGAATTTAATAATACACCCATACCACTATTATATGGAATATCATATTTTCCTACTAGAGCGTTAAATGATACATCAAATGATGCCATAATACCTTCATTTAAAATATTTTCTTTAAATTCTTGTTTATCATAAGATACATTTGATTTTAATGAATTATAGAATTTATCAATTACAGGTGATACTTTAGAAAGCATTTCTTTATTACCAGTAAATGCTGCAGTAAAATTATCTTTTGCAAGTAATTTTTTTACATTTAATAAATTTGAAACAATTGCATCTTTCTTATTATCAAAATCATTACATAATTCTGTTATAAAATCTAAATATCTAATACCAGATACTAAATCTCCTACATAATTTTCATGATTAATAGCTGACATAGCTCTTCTTGCTGCAAATCTATGTCCATTATTAGAAATACTCATAGTTATTGTATTTTTGATTTCTAATAATCTTTCTTTTAATCTCTTATAATCATCAAATATAGTATTATTAATTACATCTTCTAATAATTCTTCAACAAAATTAACATTCTTAGTTAAGGCTGAATATCCATAAACTAATTGTAAATATAAGCTCTTATCTAATCTTGTAGCGTAATTTAATGTATTATAGATTCCACCACTATATCCTTGAATTAATTGATTTATTTCTAAATAGTTATGATTTTTTGTAGATAGATTAAATAATAAATCACTATATAATGATACATATTTTAAATCATTATCATTTAATTTTTCTATATCAAAATAATATTTAACATAGGCAATATCATTAGTATGATAATTTGAGAATAATAATTTATATTTATTATCAATTACTTCTAAATTATATTTTTCAGGAGTCATTTTAATATCTTCTAAAGATAATTTAGGTAATGTATTAATTTCTTCTTTAGTTGATGGTTCACTTTGATATTTCTTTAAATCTTTATTTATCTTAACTAATTCATTTAATTCCTTTTCACTTAAAGATTTTTTATAATTAGCTAATTTTTCTTTAACTATCTTTTCTTCTCTATTTGAATAATCTAAAGAAGGAATTAATGTTACATATGCTTTATGATTATTATTTAAGATATAATTTTTAATTATATTTTCAAAATAATCAGTTTTTAAGTCTTCTCTTAATTCATTATAATATTTTAATTCAATTAGCTTTAAATAAGGTAATTTATCATCATATAGATATGAATCTAAGCTTCTTAAAATAATATTTAATCCCTTAGGCATTCTAGGTGAGAATAAATCCTCTCTTGATTTAAATTCAAAGAAATTAATATTAGCAAGTAATGCTTCTTTATCTAATCCTGAATCTAATATAGCCTTAAATTCATTATCAATTACTTCAATGAATTTATTTAATGATTCCTTATTTGAATTTGATGCCATAATTGTTAACATAGGCATTAACATTCCATCATCAAATATTGCATCTACATCTTCTGCAATATTAGCATCGATTAATGCTTGTTTTAATCTTGATCCCGGTGTTAATAAAATATTATTTAATAATAATTTTGTTGCGATAATAAGCTTATAATCAAGTGTAGTTGGGAAAGCTACGTTATATGATAAGAATGTTGAATTTTCAAGCTTATCTGCTTGATATTCATATTCTTCATATACAGGCTTTAAAAAAGGCTTTTGAGCAACTATTTTAGTATCAAAATCAATATGATTAAAATTAGATAAATATTCTTTATCTAGGTATTCTAATCTTTCTTCCATATCCATATCTCCATATAAATAGATATATGAATTAGATGGATGATAGAATTTTGAATGGAAATCTTTAAACTGTTCATATGTTAAATCAGGAATATATTTAGGATCTCCTCCTGATTCTAAGCCATATGCATTATCAGGATATAATGAATGCATTATATTTCTATATAATACTTGTTCAGGATCTGAAAATGCTCCTTTCATTTCATTATATACAACACCATTATAGAATATATCTTCATTAACATCATTTAATTCATAATGCCAGCCTTCTTGCATGAAGATTTCTTTTTTAGTATAAATTCTTGGATAAAATACTGCATCTAGATATACATCCATTAAGTTTTTAAAATCCTTATCATTTATTGATGCTACAGGATAGCATGTTTTATCTGGGAATGTAAAAGCATTTAAAAATGTATTTAATGATGACTTTAATAATTCAACAAATGGATCTTTAACAGGATATTTTTTAGAACCACATAATACTGAATGCTCAAGTATATGAGTTAAGCCTGTACTATTAATAGGTGGAGTTCTAAAACCAATTAAAAATACTTTATTTGGATCATCATTTTTTAGTGTTACAATTCTAGCTTTAGTTTTATTATGTGAATAAACTCTAACATTAGAATTGATTTCATCTATAAACTTTTCTTCGATTAATGTGTAATTATTCATTTAAACCTCCATAACATAATCTATATAAATTCTCTATATAATCACTATCTAGATTTACTAAAGAATTCAATGATTTTTCTAAAATTTCTTCAAATTTATTATTTTGATACATTTGAGTAGTAGATATTATTACTGCTTCATTTGCGTAGCTATAATAAGCTTTAAAATATTTAGAATATCTATTAAATTCATTTAATGATTTTAATAAATTATTAGTACATGATACTTCTGAAAAAAATAGGTCTAATCTAATATTAAAATCATCAGTTGTTAAAATTATTTCGCTTTGAAATCCATCATAATCAATAATAAAAGTTGTTACGAATCCTTCATCTTCTTTAGTAGTAGTTTCATCTACTCCTAAAGAATCGAAATAATTTTCAATTCTACTTCTTGTAATCATATAATTAATCACCTTTTTAATTTTATCATAAATTAGATTTAAAAAAAAGAAAATGCGACCTAAATCGCATTGTTTTCTTGGTTAGTAGGATCAGCTATTATTTTGTCCTCTAATTTATCTTCTTCTGGTTCTTTCTTTTTTTCTTCTTTTGCTTCAGATTTTTTCTTTTTTTGTTGATTTAATAAATTATCTGATGCGTGTGTAACAGGTAATGTAAAGAATATTCCTTGAGCCTCAGACATTGATCCTGCCTTATCATATAATTTTTCTAAAATAGGCTTTACTAATGCTTCTTTTACTAAAATAAATACTATTTCTTTTTCAGGGTGTATATCTAATCCATATAATTTAGCTGCCTCATCTGAAACACCACCATTTGCAGGAATGATTGTTCCACCCTTTGCACCATTATCTTTTGCAATTTCCATAACATTATCTGAAAAGCCAGAATTTACAACAGCAACAATATTATATAATTTAATATCCATAATTACTTACCTCCGCGTGATAACATCATATAGCTTTGTGCACCAATTATACTATCTAGTGGAATAGCATATACCATTGATACTTTACTATTAAATGTTGCAAATTTATCTTCAATAGCTAATATTGCATCCTTTACATAATTTTCTTTTATGATGCAAAACATTATTCTTTTTGTATATCCTGTATCTAAAGATCCTCTAGCAACTGTTGTTAAATAAGCAATAACATCAAATTTTTCTAATATATCAGCAATTATCTCTTTTTTTCCTCTAGGTACTGATAATACTAATACATATAATCTAGTTAATTTCGTATTCTTTTTCATATTAATCACCAAAGGAGATAATTATCTTATCTTCTTCCTTTAATACCTTCTTAATTTCTTTTGACTTCTTACGCTTATTACTAAACATTGAATATACACCTAGAATTTCAATAGATAATAATGGGCTTAAAGCTACAAGAGCAACTATACCAAAGCCATATGATAATACTTCATTTGCCTCATTTAATTGTACACTTATACCTAAAGCTATCGGTAAAATAAAGCTTGATGTTAAAGGTCCTGATGCAACACCACCAGCATCAAAGGCAATTGCTGTATAAATCTTTGGAATAAAGAATGATAATATAAAACAAATAATATAACCTGGAACAACTATATATAAAATAGAGAATTTAAATATAATTCTTATCATTGCAAGGCTTATTGATACACCAACACCAAAAGCTAGTGTTATTAATAAATGTTTTCTTTTAATTAAGCCATTAGTCATTTCTTCTACTTGTGAAATTAATATTTTAATTGCAGGTTCTGCAAGTACTGTTAAACATCCAATTACAAATGCGATTAAAATAATCACAAAAGTATTTGCGCTAGACAATTCAAGTCCAATAGCAAAGCCAACACCAATATATGTTGAATCTACTGCAGCTAAGAATAATACTAAGCCAATATAGGCAATCATTAAGCCTTTTATCAATTGTAATATCTTTTTTATTCCAGAATGTAAGAATATAAATTCAATTACTAAATAGCAGGCTAAAAGTAAGCCCATTGATAATCCTACTTCTTTTAATTTAACTAATACAGCAGTGAAATATGATATAAAGAAATTATCACTTAATTCATAATTTTCAGGCACATAATCTAATGTTTTATTAGATACTAAAGATAATATAAGCATTACTATAACTGGTCCAATAGATGAAAATGCGATAAATCCAAATGATGCATCCTGTTCGCTTTTTCTAGCTAATACAGATGCAACACCGGCACCTAGAGCCATTAAAAATGGAACAGTCATTGGTCCTGTTGTAACTCCACCTGAATCGAAGCATAAGGCAACTAAATTTTCTTTACCATTATATGCAAGTAGAGCAATTAAACCAAATGATACCATATATAATGTACTTAATATTCTAATTAAGTTAATCTTTTTTAATATTTTAAGTAAGGCTAGTAACAAGAAAAAGCCTACTGATAATCCAATTGAAATAATTATTATTGGTTTATCAAAAATTGTTTTTGTTTGTTCTGCTAAAACTGATAGGTCTGGTTCTGCAATCGTAATAAAGAAGCCAAAAAAGAAAACAACCAATAATAAAACCCATTTTTTACCTTGTTTTGTTAATCCCTTACCAACCATTCTACCGATAGGCGTCATGGCATGTTCTGCACCATAATTAAATAGTGAAATACCTAATATAACAAATATTGTTGCTAATGAAAATGATAAAATTTCATAGCTAGACAAATGAATTACCCTACAAATACATAAAATGATAACTAATATATATATTGGTAAAACAGAAAATGAGGATTTTTTTATCTCTGTCAATAATTCCTTCACTTAAAACACCTCACAAAAGATTATATAACAAGTTATATAAAAAATACATAAAAAAATAAAAAAGCCACAAAATGTGGCTTAATAATTATAATGTATGTTTTAATAATTCAGAATAATCAACTATAGCTAAATCCTTAGGTGCTATATCGAATACTGTTTTACATCCAAAATCAGCTCTCTTATATAATCTAGCTGCTGCTCTTGCATATGCAACTAAAATAGAACCTGTAAATTCTGGATTTGAATCTAATTTTAATGAATATTCAATAACATGCTTTACATTATCAGATGTAGAACCTGTTCTAATAACGAATCCTCCATGAGGAATACCATTATGATTCTTCTTTAATTCTTCAAGTGAAATGAAATTAACTGTTGTATCATAATCAGCAAAATAATTAGGCATTTCTTTAATTTCTTTTTCAATTAAAGCTTTATCTGCCCCCTCTTTTGCAACAACATAACATAATCTTGTATGCTTTTCTCTTACTGATAATTCAGGGTTCTTACCACTTCTTACAGCCTCTAATGCTTTTTCAACAGGGCAAGTGTATTGTCTTGCATCAACAACACCATTAATTCTTCTTATTGCATCACTATGTCCTTGGCTTACACCCTTACCCCAGAATGTATAATCCTTTCCATCAGGTAAGATTGATTCCATAATGCATCTATTAAGTGAGAACATTCCTGGATCCCAACCTACAGATATAATAGCTACATGCTTTGATGCATTTGCACTATTATTAACATTATTATAATGTGTAGGCACATTTGCATGTGTGTCAAATGAATCAATAACATTAAAATTCTTTGCAAGCTCTGGTGTCATTTCTGGTAAGTCAGTTGCTGAACCACCACAAATAACCATAACATCAATTTTATCTTTATAATTTAAAACGTCTTTAATATTTACAACCTTAGCTTTTGATGTTTCAATAGTTAAGCTTTTAGGATCTCTTCTTGTAAATACTGCAACAAGCTCCATATCGCTATTTTTCTTAATTGCTTTTTCAACACCTTTTCCAAGGTTTCCATATCCATAAATACCAATTTTTATCATATTATTACCTCATTTCGAAATCATTTTATCACAAAGATATTAGTTTGTTAAGTAAAACTTTTCATTTTTTCGAAAAAAATTTTACAAAATAATAAAAAAGACGTTTTTTATTCAAAATATACGCCTTTTTTAGCAATTTATTCGCAATTTTTTGAATTTTCGTTATTTTTGTCTATAGACTTTTTGAATTCTATGAAATATATAATATCTATTCCTGTAATTAAAATCACTTCAAATAACATAAAATAAAAATTAAAATCTGTTTCTAATCCTGTTGATACAATTTGAATTAAATTAATCATTAGTAATATAAATGGTAATATTCCTAAAATTAATGTTAAAGGATGAATTAGTTTTTTATCTTGATTAGATAAGTATGTAAAAAATACTAATATTATTAAAAGTGCTATCCAACAAAAATCAAAGAAATTTGACTCACCAATTGTTATTTGATGAAATAATCTTAAAAAATCAAAAAATAAGATTACTGATAAAGCTATAAATGATTCTTTATAATAAGTTCTTTTCATATTACACCAATTGATTTTCTAACTTTTTATTATTTAAATATAATTCTATTCCACTAATAATCGCATTAGCCATTTTATCTAATGCTTCTTTTGTATTAGCACCTACATGAGGTAAAATGATTACATTTTCCTTTAATATATTGGAATTTAAATCTATAGGTTCTGGGTTATATACATCTGATGCATAGCCTTTAATTAATTTATTATGTAATGCATTATATAAGTCTTCATTATTTACTATTGCACCTCTAGATGAATTAATTAAATATGGCTTATTAGCCATTTTATTAAATGCATTTTTATTAATCATTTCTTTAGTTTTTTCATTTAAGGCAATTGTAATAAATATATAATCACTTAATTTTAATACATCATCTAATGGTAATAATTTAATAATGGATTCCTTTTTAGTTCTATTATAGCCAATTATATTAGTATTAAATCCTTTTAATATATTTGCAGTTTTTATAGCTATATTTCCACATCCAATAAAACCTATTGTTTTATTTTCTAATTCGCTACCCATAACATTAATATCGCCTAATATTCTTGTTTTAATAGTATCTTCATATTTTCTTGCAAGCATTAAGGCAAGCATTATATTTAATTCAGCTACCGCATTAGTATTTAAATTAGGTGTATTAAATACCTTTATATTTTTTTCTTTAGCATAATTAATATCAATCATATTATAGCCTGTTCCATGAACAGCTATTAATTTTAGATTTTTTGCATTATCTATTTCTTTTTTTCCTATTTCTTTATTTCTAGATATTGCTATATCTGCTAAATTTAGGTCAGTAACTATTTTATGGTTCTTATTTAGATAATCTATTAAAATATCAGATACTGGTTCAGTTAAATAAACATTCATTTTATCTTCCAACTTTTTTTAATATTTTATTATTTCTTAAATCTAAATCTGCAACATCAATTAATTCATCTATATATTCTAGATTAGCATTTTCAATTCTAATTGGATTTGCTTTGGCAACACCAATAGTAATTTCAATATTGTATTTAGAATCAATATTAGCTAATCTTTCATTGATTTTAGTTGAAATTAAATTAATATCCTTATCCTTTGGATAATTTAATAATAATACAAATTCATCTCCACCAAGTCTATATACAAAGCCTTTATATTGATTTTTAATATAATCTAATACTTCAGCTATATTCTTTAAGGCCTTATCTCCTTCTAAGTGACCATATGTATCATTAATATCTTTAAAATAATCAGCATCTAACATAATTAAATATTGGTCCATATTTATATTAACCATGTCTTTAATCTTTTCAAGACTCATTTTTAATCCTAATCTATTATTTAAATTAGTTAATGTGTCATAATAAGCAAGATGCTCTAATGTCTTAATCTTTTCATTTAATCTATTTTCTAATAAAACTGATTTAGATATATCTGTAGTATAAATTGCTATAGATTTAGAATTATCAGAATTCAAAATTAATTTACATTCAGTTAAGAAGTTTCTTGGTTCATCTTTCATTTCATATCTAGATCTATATTTATAAGTTAACGGCTTATAAGGCTCTAATTTTAATAAGCTATCATATTGTAATTCATCATATAATTTTTCTCTTATATCATCTTCTACAACAAATGAGAGATCAAATTTTAAGACCTTATTCCAATCATCACTTAGTTTTGTATATTCAATTTGACCATTAACATCTGAAAATTTATGAATTTCACCTGTATCAAGCTCGATTTTAGTTAAATCAATAAAATCCTCAGTAAATATAGAAATCAATAATTCTTTAAGCTTATTTGCCTCAAGCATTCCTGTGTAATTTGCTCTAATTAATTCTGTATTATCAATTAATAGGGCAATTAATGTTCTTTCTCCATTCTTTTCTAATATTTGTAATCTAATAGATGTTGAATGTAAGAATTTATCAGGATAATTTTGTCCTAGACAATCATATGACTTAATTTCAAAATACTTTATTTGTCCAGGAATTAAATTATCAATTTCTTCTTTAACATTAATATTTGGTTTTTCTATTGCGTTATCTATAAATTCGCATAATACATCAAATACTGTATTATCTTCAACAATATATGGCTTATTATCTACAGGCTTATAATAACAGCCTTTTTTATCAGTAAAATTATATTTTATTATTCTTACTGAAATACCCTTTATGGCAGATAATATTAAGCTTAAAAAATAATTAGTCTCAAGATGAGCCTTAGATATTTCTTCATATGCTAATCTTAATTCATTTTGTTTTTTATTATTAGCTGCCCTAATAATATCATTTCTTTTTCTATAAACTACTAAATGTAGAGTTCTTCCTAGCATCTTTAATGCTCTTCTTTCGGCTAAAGTCCACTTTTTAGCCTTTTTATAATTAATAAATCCTATAGTACCATCAGTATAATTTCCTCTTGTAAGACCATAATATAAAATTGATTTAAATGGCCTACCCTCAAGAGGAATACCTGGAATTTCAGATAATCCTTCATCATCATATAACATGCATTGTGATATATATTGTTCTAATGTAATAGGCGCTGAAAGCCCTGTTAGATCATATGCTTTATCCTTATATGCAACATTTGTAAATATACAGTTATCTCCATCTGCAGATGCTATATTTATATATACTGCATCTACATTTAATTCAACTCTATATTTTTCAAGTAATCTATTAATATCTGAATCCTCTATACTTGCATAATCCTTTGCTATATCTAAAAATTCAGCTATAGCTTCTTCTATATGATGAATATTTAAATGATTTAAATTAGGAGTATTTTCAGGTATACAATCCTTTTTACATAGCTTATTAAATTCTTCTATACATAAAGGCTTAGAATAATAAAATCCTTGGGCATAATTACAGCCATATTTCCTTAATAACTCAATATATTCATAAGTCTCTACACCCTCAGCTATTGCAGGGATATCTATTGCGTGTGCTATATCTAAAACTGATTTAATAATATCTTGACTCTTTTTATCATTTCTTGAGAAGAATTTTAAATCAATTTTAATAGCATCAAATTCTACATCCTTTAATACATTTAATCCAGAATAGCCTGAACCAAAATCGTCCATTAAAATTTTAAATCCACTTTTTCTTAATTTCATTACAGTATCTTTTATTAATGATACATCAGAAAAAATACTTTCAGTTATTTCAAGCTCTAAATATTTTTTAGGAACATTATATTTTTCAACTAGATTAATAATATCATCTATAAATGTATTCATAGATAAAAATACTCTAGATACATTAACAGATATACCAAATAAAGGTAATTTATTATCCATTCTCCATCTGATATATTTAACTGTTTCTTCCCATACATATCTATCTAGCTTATCAATTAAGCCATTTCTTTCAAAGATAGGAATAAATTCACCAGGTGATATAATAGATCCATTTTTACCCCATCTAACTAAAGCCTCGGCTCCTACTATTTTTTCTAAAATAATATCATATTTAGGCTGTAAGTATATTACAAATTCATTATTCTTTAATGCATTATCAAATGATGAGATATAATTTTGTTCTAAAGCAACATCTTCTCCAAGCTTATCATCATATTTTAGATATAGAGGTCCAATTATACCTTTAATCTTTTTAGCTGCTAATCTTGCAAAAGATAACATCTCTTGAATATCTAAGCTATAATTAGTTACTTCATAAACTCCAAATGTTAATTCAATATTATATTCTAAATTAAATTCTTTTATTCCATTTTTAATATTAGATATAATATCATTTAAATCTGAATCATTACCATTTAATAAAAAGGCAAAAAAATCTTCAGATAATCTACCATATGTAATATCAAATATAAGGCTTTCAGCTGTTAATAGTTTAGATATATATCTTAATACATCCTCTGCATACTTTAATCCAAAGAAATAATGAATCATTGAATATTTATTTATATCAAATATAACCATATAAAAATGTTCATTATTTAATCTATTATCTATTCTTTTTCTTACTTCCTTTAATAATGTATCTTCATTATATATTTCACATAATCTATCGAATGTAGGACGTTCTATTAAGCTTCTTGGATGTGATAAGACATCAATGGCTTCATTGATTCTTAAATTTAATATTTTTTTATCTGATGATAGTTCAACAAAATCATAGGCTCCAGCGTTAACATAATTTCTTACCATTTTATAATCGATTTTTAAAGAAATAACAATTACTGGTATTAATTCAGTTAAGCTTGATTTTTTAAGTTCAATAATAGTATTAATATCATCTGTATAATCTAGGATACATAAAATATTATTTTTTTCTACAATTTGAAAAGAATCATTTAGATTTGACCTATAAATATTAAAGTCTTTTTCTAATATTTTAATAATATCTTGTTTTACTTCTTCTTTATTTTCGATAATTAAAATATCTCTTAACATCCTATCACCTTCATCGTTTTAAAATAGTAACTATTATAATAATTTTATAATGAATTTATGTTTTTTACAACATTTTAGCTAAGAAAGTTGTATTTTTTATTCTAAAATCTATATTCTTTTAAGAATATATGTTAAAATATATATAATTTATTCAAGTGGGAGATTATAATGGATAAAAAAGAAACTACCCCAGTAAAAAAGATTTGGGGCTTCATTAAAAAATTTCATATCCATACGATGTTTATAATACTATTTATATATTTTATATTAGTATTAATATCATGGCTAGTTTTAAAATTTACTGGATATAAAAATGAATCTGGTGATGCCTATTCATTTATAGATGTCTTTTTATGGAATTTCTTAACTGTTGCCGGTAATGATTATATGTTTGTTGATTCAGCGTGGGCAAGAATACTTGGTATATTATTCCTATTATTCTCAATGTTTGGTCTATCAGCAATAACAGGCTATATATCATCAGCTTTAGTTGAAAGAAAAATACACAATAAGAAAGGACTTAAAAAGATGCAAAATATGAAAAATCATATCATCATTTGTGGATGGAAAAATGATATTAAAATATTAATACTTAGTATATTAAAAAAGAATAATAAATTATCTTTAGATGATATTATCTTAATCAATTCTGTTGATGAAAATAAGATGCAAAATATATTAAACGATGAAAATTTAAAGGGAATTAATTACCTAAAGGGTGATTATACTGAAGAACAAACATTAATTAACGCAAATGCTAAATATGCATCTAAAGTATTAATTATAGGTGAAAACCATGATAACCTAGATGCAGAGCTTGTAGATTCTAGAGTATTCGTTTGTGCATTAATGATAAGAAATATCAATCCAAAATGTCATATCTGTGCTGAGGTTAAAACTGAAAGATATAAAAATTATCTAGAAGCACAAAATTGTGCTGAGGTTATATATACTGAAGAATATACAAGATATATATTATCTACTTCTACTAATTATAGTGGTATGTCTAAGGTTATGTCATCATTTTTAGATAATGGTGATGGTATATCAGTTCAAATTCAAAAGCTTGATGATTTATGGGTTGGAAAGAATTATAAAGAACTATTTAATTATTATAAAGAAAAAAATATTTTAGTTTTAGGTATTTTAGAAAATATGGGTGTTGAAAAAGAATTAAAGCATCAAATATTATCTGAAGCTCAAAAATCTACTAATTATGGTGAGATTGTACAAAAACTTAAAACTGTTAAAGAAATGGAAACTAATTGTCCTAAATTAAATCCTAATGACGATTATATAATTAATAAAAATTCAGGAGCTATAATACTTGGGGAGGAATCTAGATAATGACAAATTTTGAAATATTAAAATCAATTCCTCTTCTATCTAATATTAAAGATGAAGATTTAATGGCATTAACTAAATTAGTTAAGGAAGAATCATTTAATGCAGGTAGCAATATTATTACTGAAGGTGATTATGGTAGTGTAATGTATATATTAACTGATGGTGTAGTTGATATTATTAAAACTACTATTTATAAAGACCAATTTGTATGTGCGACCCTTGATTCAAAATCACATGCGATGTTTGGTGAAATGGCACTTTTAGATAATGATAAAAGATCAGCAACAGTTAGGGCAAAGTCTGATTGTAAGACATTATCAATTAATAGTGAATCATTTAATAAATTCTTAGATGAATATCCTAAGGCTGGTATTATATTACTTAAATTTATGAATATTAATTTAATTAGAAATATTAGAACAGAAAATGATAATCTAAGATTAGTATATCAAGCACTAATTGAAGAAATCGAATCAAATTAGAGGTGTTATAATGCATTATAAAGTTGATGAACTACTTCTTTTGGAAATAGCTACTTATTTTTCTGATATAAGTCCATTTAAAAGAATTATAGATACAAAAGCAAAAACAATTGAAGAATATATAAATGAATTTAATATTGATGAGATCATTGATGATAAAGATTATGCTAATTTAATGAATGGATATGATTTTAAAAATATCTTAGAAGCATACAAGAATAACAATAGAATATTAGAAGCTAAAATATATGAAGCACATCTAGATGATGCCTATGGTGCTGGTGGTGGTATTTCTGTTGTCTTTATAAATGATAAATTAAATGAGGCAGTTATAACCTTTAGAGGTACTGCATCAAATGAATGGATTGATGATTTTGTTGGTGCTAACCAAGTTGATTCCCTACAACAAATTAATGCCTTAGAATGGTATAAAATGGTATATCAAAAGCTTAATTTAGAAAATTATTATGTTACTGTTATAGGACATTCAAAGGGCGGAAATAAAGCTAAATATATAACTATATTGAATGATACAGTAAATAGATGTGTATCATTTGATGGTCAAGGCTTCTCTGATAAATTCTTTGAGGAATATAAAAATCAAATAATTAAAAGACAAGATATAATTGAAAATCATAATATCGATTATGATTATGTAAATATATTAATGAATGATGTAGGTAAAAAAACATATTATGTTGGGTTTGATTATGGACGTGGAGGATTTGCTGAAAGCCACTGTCCTAATACATTCTTTAACTTCTATGATAAAGGAAAATATAATATGCAAATAAATCCTAATGGCCAAAGACCTGAAATGCAAATTTTAGATCAATTCATTAATTCTATGATTCGTTCTGCCATAAACGAAAAGGAACGTAGTGAAAACAATAAGCTTGTAGGATCTTTAGTTGAAAAAGCATTCCAAATTGGCGCTCCTGGTAATTCTTTCCAAGAATATGTATCTTATTTAGTTGATATGCTAGGAGATCCTAATTATGTTGATAATGCAGCATATTTATTAACATATTGTATTAAATATTCACATCAAAATCCTGATTTTTTAAATGCATTAAGAGATATAATGATTCATTTTAAATCTGAGGGTGTAGTTAAAATCATTGATATGCTAGATGATTTAGTTAATTCTAAGAAATTAAATGCATTAATTAATTTATCTAATTTCTTAATATTACATGTTAATAAAATCGTTGTTAAAAAGATTCAATCAATTGCTAAAAAGAAATATGATGTAATATTATCTAAAGAACAAATCCAAAAGGTATTACAAGTAATATCTATGACTAAAGGTATGCTAAAAACATTAGAATTAAATATGGATGGTTCTGATATTGAATTAGACAAGATAGATTTAGATTTAGAATTTAAATTACCTGAAAATTTAAATATTGTTGTTCTTGCAGGAGGCCTATCTAATGAAAGAAATATTTCTTTAAATACAGGTGTATTTGTTACAAATGTATTAAAGGAAAAGGGCCATAAGGTAATATTATTAGATTCTTATATGGGCTATAGTGATAATGAATTAATGATTGAAAATGCCTTTCTAGATCCTGATAAATATTCATTAGAACCTAATTTAATTACTGATGCCTTACCAGATTTATGGGCTGTTAAAAAAAGACGTATGGATCAATCTAATTCTTATTTTGGTCCTAATGTATTACAAATATGTAGACAATCAGATTTAGTATTTATAGCATTACATGGAGCAGAGGCTGAAAATGGTAAAATTCAAGCAACATTTGACCTACTTGGTATAGATTATACAGGATGTGACCACTTCTCTTCTGCAATATCTTCTAATAAAAATGTTTCAAAACAAATATTTATAGATAATGGTATTCCTGTAGCTAAAGGATATTTAATTAAAAAAGGCGAAAAAATTAAAGAGCCAATGGATAACAATATTAATTATCCTGTTATTATTAAACCTAATAACGGTGGTATAGGTCTTGGTATAACAGTTGCTAACGATAAAACTGCATTCCTAAAAGCTATTAAAGAAGGCTTTAGATGGGATAATGAAGTTTTAGTTGAGGAATTTATAACAGGAAGAGAATTCTCTGTAGGTACAATTGATGGAAAAGCATTACCTGTATTAGAGGTATTACCTTTAAAAACTAAAGAGGCTAATCAAGGAATGACTCTAGGTGGAGAAAAACAAAAAATATGTCCTGCAAATATATCAAAGGAATTAACTAAAAAGCTAATGGAAACTGCTGAAAAAGCATCATATATTTTAGGATTAAAAACATATTCAAAGACAGATTTTATATTAAAAAATGATGGTTCATTTATATGTCTTGAATGTGATTCATTACCACACCTAAATCCTGATTCTCAGCTTGTAGCTGAAGCAAATGCGAATAATATATCATTCGCAGATTTCTGTGAAAAAATTATTACAATAAGCTTAACAAAATAATAAAAAGACAGTTAGAATTCTATATTTTAGGTTTCTAACTGTCTTTTTTACTTAATTATACTTGAAAATAATAATAAATATCATACATCTTTGATGGATCACTCTTAGATACTAATCTAATTTTTTGGCCAAAATCAAGTGTAATATTTTTATTATCAACCATAACTAATGTTTCTTCACCAGATTTATAAACATTATAATCACTAATATCTATATCAAATGTAAATCCTGGATAATTACCATTATTTGAATATTCATCAATTTGATATGAATCATTATCACTATTATATGAGAATACTAATCTATTATCTCCTTCTGTTTCATATATTGATTTAAATATTAAATTATTATTTGATTCAATTATATCAATGCTTGAAATATTAGAATTCAAATAGAAATCATTTGACATATTCATTGTGGCAATCTTTTTACCAACAACAACATTAAATCCACTATTCAATGTATATTTATCATTTTGGAAACTATATGATATATAATATCTTCCTTCATTATCAAAATCAATAGAATCTACTACTGCGCCATTTTGAGTGCCTACTCTTATTTCAATATCTGCTGCTTCAAATGGAATTTCAAAAGTGCTTGTAGCAAATACAAATTCTAATTCATTACCTACTGTTGTTATTATCTCAGGTACTGATGCAGCATCTGTTATTAATGTTTTTGTATTAGATTCAATTTTATATAATCCAAAATTATCATTACTATCATATAATTCAAATTTAGGTTCAACATTAATATGTCTATTAGGTATTAAATCAAATCCATTTTTAATTGATAAGAATTCATTTGTATCTTTATCATACCAACCAATAAATGTATATGATGAAGAATTATTATCTACATAATTATATGTTAATACCATATGATTAGAAATAGTTGCGTTATTATTTACAATAATATCATTAAATGAACCAGTGAAATCTGAATATTCACCATATAGTTCAGCAATATTATCCATTCCTGGCCATACTGCAATTTCATATCTTCCTACTTCTAATGTTAAATTCTTAGATACCTGTTGATTTTCATTAAATGAATAAACTAATGAATATCTACCAATACTAGATGTATCAATTGAATCTACATCATATACATTTTCAGTATAAGTATATTGTAATTTATATGATAATAATTTAGAAATTAATATATCATCTAATATAACTGTATTTCCTGTATTATTATCACTAAGATAGAAGCTTATTTTTGGTAAATCGTTACTTGAACCAATATCATAAAACTTTTTAGTCATTACTTTACTTGATTCATCTAAGGCATCAAATTCAAAATATCTATTAGATTTATCAATATAAATAGCTTTAATTTTAATAGACTTTGTAGGTGTAAATGAATATGTCTTATCAGTTGATATTAGGTTTTGTTTATTATTAGTTATATCATACCAACCAATAAATAAATATTTATCATCACCTGTATATTCCATAGTTATTTTATCTTTTACATCATTTAATGTCTTAGCTGAATTAATATATGAATCATTTACTTTAACCATATTATCATATGTAGATGAATTTACTTCTACATTAATTGCATCTTCTTCATAAATTGGTTCAATTAAGCATGATTCTTTTATATTTAATTCTAATATTTCACCATTAACTTCTTTATTATTAACTAACCATTTTTTAACTGAATATCCATCTTTATTTTTAGCTGTTGCCTTAATTGAATATTCTTTATTGCTTTCATATTTAAATACACTTCTTAATATAGTATTTTTATTTTCTATAACATCAAATGTTGAATTAATAGATATAACTCTATTAAATCCTTCATCATGATTTGTAGGTATTTTTCTTAAGATATCTTCAATATCTTCTAATTCTAATTCTCTAAATACTATTTCTAATATATTTTTAGAATCATAATCTTTTAAATCATTAATTACTGTTGTATTAGATTCTTTAATATCATTAATTGCGTTTGTTAAATTAGTTCCAGTTAAAGAATCATCTATAGAGGCATACATTGATAATTCTTCCATTGGATTTAATACAAATTTTGATGCTTCTATATTACCATCAACATTTTTTATCGCAAAAATTTCAATCTTACCTTCTACTAAAGAATATGTAGTTCTTATTTTACCATCTTCATTATAGACACTAACACCAAATGTTGTACCTCTAATTGCCATTGTTGAATTAGGTGCTTCAACATCGAATTCTTCTAAATCAGATAATTTATTTTTAACCTCAGTAACAATACTTCCCTCATTTACTCTAATTACTGTTTTTGTTGAATCCTTTTCACTAGATGTTAAATCAATTGAAGAATTGTTACCTATATAAATATATTTATCTAAATCAAGCTTTAATATGGTATGTGAATCATCTTTTGTTTTTATATTATCTCCATTTTTAAGATTCATACCTTTATATGCTTCATTTTCTTTATTATTTCTATTGATTAATACATTACCATCTATTTCTTGGATTTGGATTGTTCTAAATCCTTTTTCTTTTGGTTTATTATTTAAAATAATAACTGTTACAATTATTCCTACAATAATTAAAACTGCAGCAATTATAGATGATATTAATATTATCTTTTTCTTTTTATCCACTATAATCCCTCCTGCATATTAGAAAAGTGATTAACTAATGTATAATCTAGTTTTCCTTCTTTTACCATTTCATTTAAAATGAATAAAGCCTTATCCTTTGGCATAGGCTTTTTATATGGCCTATCTGTCGATATAAGTGATTCATAAATATCTACTATAGTTATTATTCTAACTAATAGAGATAATTCATTATCAGATTTATGGTTTGGATAGCCTGTTCCATTTAAATATTCATGGTGATTACATGCGATATCTTTAACATGCATATATTTTTTACCAAAATTAATATTTCCTAATATTTCTTTAGTATATATAACATGCTTTTCAATCTCTTCTCTTTCTAATTTAGTTAATGTACCTTTCTTTATTAATGCATCTTCTAATTCATTATCATCTAAGATATTTAATATGCCATATTTTGTATCATATGATTTATTCTTAATTAATTCTATATATTTTAAATCCTTTTCATCTAAAAATGACATTTTATCTAATTTAATAATAAATTCTTTAACGTCTTGAATGAAACTCTTTTCTTTTTCATATTCTTCCTTAGATAATTTATGATTAAAATAATCATTACAAATACATGAATCAATTAAATCATATCTTAATAGCATATTATCTAATTTTCCTTCAAATCTTGTTGCCTTATTTAATATATTTAAAGGAATAATCATTTTACCTACATCATGTAGCATTGCTGCTAGATATAGTTCTTCTTTTTCACTATCTTTAATTTCATATCCATGATTATTTAAATAATCTATAAATGATATACATATTCTTGCAACATTTATAGTATGAAAAGCATTATATGGTGTTCTAGATTCAATTGCTTTAACCATTGCATTAACAAATGAATCTAATAATTCCTTGATATTATCATATAATTCCATATTATTTAATAATATACCTGATAAAGATGCTAATGAATAAATAATCTTTTCTATATCCTTAGAAAATTCAATTATTTCATTATCCTTATATGCATTTATTAATTGCATTACACCAAGGACATTATTATCTCTATCTAATAGTGGTAATACTAATACAGATTTAGTATGATATCCTGTAATAGAATCATATTTTTTAGGACCATCAAAATTATATTTAGTATCAGTATATACATCAGCTACATTTATAATAGTCTTTTCTCTTGCAGATAATGCTGCAACACTTTGGCTTAAAATATTAACAGGTGGTAAATCAATTTCATTTATATTACCACCATTTTTTATATTTAATGATTTTGTTACCATAAAGAAGAATTTTAATTCATCATTATCTAATAGGTATAGAGTTCCTCCATCTGCATTAGATATTTCCATTGCTTCTTCTAAAATATCAGTAAGTAATTTTTTATAATCATGTTCTTTAGATAATTTTATAGTGATATTTAATACCTTTTGTAAATCTTTATTCAAAAGCATTAAAACCACCAGCCTTTAAATAATTAATAGAATTCACTGTTTTTTCATAATCACTAATTTCAATTAATATTGTAGTATCATCAGGTAATTTATTAATATATTTAAATGCTTCTTCAAAATCTAAATTACCAAGACCTAATTCTTGATGTGAATCAACAATTCTATCATTATCATTAATATGAATATGCTTAATATAATTACCTAATACTCTAAACCATTCCTTTAATTCAACATCAGATATTGATGCGTGTGCTATATCTAGACATACACCAATTCTTTTGTTGTTAATAGATAACATTAATTCTCCTAATAAATATGGATTTAAATCAAACATATTTTCTACATAAATATCAATATTTGGGTATTCTTTTATAAGCTTTAAAAAGATTTCTTTATGAACATTCACCCAATTATTTCTATATTCCTTAGTTTTCATCCAAGTGATATAGTTTGTATGAAATATAACTCCCTTACAATTCAATTTTTTAGCTATTTCCATAGAGGACTTAACTCTTAAATATGAAACATCTTTAATTTTAGGATCAACTGAATCAAGGCAAATATCATAAAATACACCATGTAATGTATCATTTGTTCTGCCTAAAATTTTATATTGATTTATAGTTTCATCTAATTTAGCTTTATTATCTAGTAATAAAGGATTATAAAATTCATTATATTCAAATCCTAAATTATATTTTTTAGCTAAATCGAGATATTTATCTATTTCATTTATATTTGGAATAACATAATATCTCATATTTACTCCCCCTTAATCCCAATAACTTTATAAGTTATAACTTCTTTACTCTTTCCTTTTAAAGATAATCCTCCAATGCATATTGCATCTATTCTATCTTTAACGCTATTATATAACTCCTCAGAAATTAATATTTCACCTGCTTTAGCATTTGCTTCTAATCTAGCTGCAGTATTAACTGTATCACCTATAGCTGTATAATCAATTCTTGTTTTAGAACCAATATTTCCAACTACTGCATATCCTGAATTAACTCCAATACCAAATGATACATGCTTACCAAATCTTTCCATTGCTATTCTATCTATTTCTTCTGATCCTTTAGCAATTAACCAGGCAGCCTTAACTGATTTAAATTCATAATCATCTAAGTCAAATGGTGCATTAAATATAGCCATTGTGGCATCACCAATAAATTTATCAAGTGTACCTCCAACAGAGAATATTGAATTAGTTGTTAATGTTAAATATTCATTTAAAATAGATACAACTGCTTCTGGTTCTAATCCTTCTGATAAAGGAGTAAATCCTCTAATATCTACAAATAAACAAGCAATATGTCTTTTTTCTCCACCAACGTTTACTTTATAATCTACATTTTTAAGTGCCTTATCAACAACTTGTGGTGCGACATATTTTTTAAATACATTTACTGTTTTAAATCTAGTTACTAATTCTTCACCATATTTAAATCCTATATAAGCTATATAAGTAATTATTAACGCTAATATTAAATCCATAAATGGATAATATATCTTATTTACATATAATAATGTTTGAATTCCAAGCAATATTCCTATTGATAAAATTTCAGATACTGAAGATATTATTATATTTGATCTAAATATTAAATATGCAAATAGTACTAATACTATAAATATTACAAAAGTCATTAAAATATTATTTGCATCAACTAATGTATCAGATCTTAAATATGCATCTATAATATTTGCATGAATAGTAACTCCATATGCTAATTTAGATGATTTAATTGGTGTATAATAATTATCTTGTAATATTGCAGCATATCCACCAATTAAGACAATTGAATCTTCTATATCAAATAAATTAATTTTATCATTATAAACATCTGAAAATGATACTACTGTATATCCATCATTTGGTAATGTTGCATAATTAAATCTATAAGCTTGGTTAGGAGCATATTTATTTTTATTCAATCCAAGCATATTGGTATACATATCGTAGATTTTATAAGAGAAGGATGTATATGTATTACCATCATATTGCATTAAAGGTACAACCTTTCTTGCAATTCCATCTGATTTATCTAAAAATGAATCTGTATAGCCATATTCTGTAGTATTTGCTAAATCCTCATATGGTAATAACTCTCCTTTTACCTTTGAGGTAGCTGTAAACTTTTCATTATTAATGACAAGCCCAAAGTCTAGCTTTGATCCTACAACTACATTTTTATCTTTACAGGCATTCACTAATTCTAAATCATATTCTGGATGTTCTTTTGTTTCACCGCTAAAGACAACATCTATTCCTATTACTGCTGGGTTATATTTATTTAAATTATTTATAACCTTAGCATAATATCCTCTATTCCAATCATCATATCTACCTAATTCTTCAATGGATTTGTCATCAATTGCCACTATAAATATGTTAGTATTTTGTGCTTTTGGCCTTTGATAAATCCTATCCATAAAAAAATTGTTTAATCCATCAAAGGCAAAAGCAACATGAAGAAATAAGAAAAAAAATGAAATTGTTAGAGAAAAAATTACTCCCTTGATTCCTCTTTTTGTGATTATTTTTTTCATAAACATGCTCCCACATACATTCCATTTAATAAAATGTACGATTATATTTTATTATTATTATTTAAAAATAAAATCAGCCAAACGGATGATTTATTTAATATATTTTAAAAAAAGCCACAAAACTAGTTTAATATTTACATAAATTTATGATATTTATACAAATATAAAAATAATTTTTATATTTTTTGAATAAAATACTTTACAGTTTAATAATATCAAAGTAAAATATCAAAGTAATTATAAAATTATATTTTATAAGGAGAGATAATATGTTTGATAATATTCATGAGGAGTGCGGTGTTTTTGGTATCTTTGAGCCAAAAGCTACAAATGTTGCTGAAACAACATATTTAGGATTATATGCATTACAACACAGAGGTCAAGAATCTTGTGGTATAGCTGTATGTGATGATGGAATATTTCGTCAACATAAAGGCATTGGCCTTGTTAGTGAAGTATTTAGTAAAAAGAATTTAGACGAATTAGGTTTAGCTAATATGGCATTAGGTCATGTTAGATATTCTACTTGTGGTGGTAATAATATTAATAATGTTCAACCACTTGTAGTAAGACATATTAAAGGAAACCTAGCATTAGCACATAATGGTAATTTAACTAATGCTTCTGAATTAAGAAGTCATTTTGAATTAAATGGTGCAATATTCCATACTACTACTGATAGTGAAGATATTGCTTATTCAATTGTCGCAGAAAGATTACAATCACGTTCAATTGAAAACGCAGTTGAAATGGCAATGTATAATTTAAAGGGTGCTTATTCTTGTTGCTTAATGAGCCCATCAAAATTAATCGCCTTTAGAGATCCTAATGGATTTAGACCATTATGCTTAGGTATAACTAAAACAGGAGGATATATTATATCTTCTGAATCTTGTGCAATTGATGCAGTAGGAGCTAAATTCATAAGAGACATCTTACCTGGAGAAATATTAGTTATTTCTGAAGAAGGATTAAAATCTATAAAAACTCACTCAACTAAAAAAACTTCCTTATGTGTATTTGAATTTATATATTTCGCAAGACCTGATTCCATTATTGAAGGCTCAAGCGTTCATGAAGCTAGAAAGGAAGCAGGAAAAATTCTTGCTAAAGAATCACCTGTTGATGCAGATGTAGTAATTGGTGTACCTGATTCAGGACTTGATGCTGCACTTGGTTATTCTATTGAAAGTAAAATTCCTTATGGAATTGGATTTGTTAAAAATAAATATGTTGGTAGAAGTTTTATTAAACCTACACAACTTGAAAGAGAATCAACTGTTAAAATTAAATTAAATGTAATTAGAGAGACAGTTGAAAATAAAAAAGTAATCTTAATTGATGATTCAATTGTTCGTGGTACAACTTCTGCAGGTATCATTAAATTATTAAAGGATTTTGGTGCTAAAGAAGTTCATGTTAGAATTTCTTCTCCTGCATTTAAATATCCATGCTATTTTGGTACAGATATTGATTCAAAGGATAAATTAATTGCTAACCAATATAAATCAACAGATGAAATCGCAAAGGCTATTGGTGCTGATTCTTTAGCTTACCTATCAATTGAAGGAGCACATAAGTTAGCTAAGAATACAAAATGTCAATTCTGTGATGGATGCTTCAGTGGAAATTATCCAATTGAAGTACCTGAAAATGAAGAAAAAAACATTTTTGAACAAAAAATTAATAGATAAAAAATGGACATCAATTGTCCATTTTTTCATTTTCTATTTCTTCTATTTCCAAAGTATTATCTAATTTTTCTTTATTTTTTAAAGTTTTAAATATAATTATAAAGAATATCAAAACTACTATTGATACCGATGTTATGAATCCTAAAAAATCTATAAATACATCAGATATTACTCCTGCTCTATCAGGTGTAAAATATTGAATAATTTCTGTTATTCCTGCAAATATAAATCCAAATGAGAATAATGAAATTACCTTTATTATAAATACCTTCCATGTTCTATATCTAAAATACATCATAAATGAAAGTGCTGCAAAAATACCCATTATTAAAAATGCACCATAATGACCAATTAGCTTTCTAATAAAAAATCTAAATTCATTTAAATTAGTTATTTTAGGCTTTTTTGATACAGCTTCACTAAAATCATTTATTACTTTAGCTATAGTATCACTTATAGCATTAGATTTATTTGCTGAATTAATACCAGGAGTTGCTGCTTCTATTATCAAAATAATACAGCATATTATGAATAATATTAAAAATATTAATCTTATAATCTTATATTTTTTAGACATTACCACACCACTCCTTTAAAGATATTATACATTAAATTCTTTGATATAAAAATAAAATGGTTGATTTCCAACCATTTTTATTAAGCCATTAGGCTTTCACATTTATCTAAAATAATTCTTAAATCAAATGAATCAATCTTAATTAAATAAATCTTCTTTAAGAAAGATTTCTTGAATTCAGCTGATTTTAAAACAGGAAATAATGACTTAGAAAAATATTCCATAAGCTTATTTCTCTTACTACCTAAATTATAAGAATTTAAAGCTTCTGCTTGAGGCATAATTTGGTCATAATCTTTAACCTGTAATTGCTGATATTCAACCATGTTTTCACCAAACATAGGTTTCATATTTCTTAAGACATGAATAATATTTTCTAAAATATGATTGTAATATGAATCTTGCATTTTTCCCCATCCTTTTATTATCTAATTTTTTCGCACAAGACATATTATATAATATAAATATTATAAATCAATATTAATTTTTATTTAAACGCTTTCTTAATTATTTTCATTTAATTTTGTGTGAATTTTTACCGCAACATCTTCAGGTATACCAAGACTTCTTATTTCATCTACTGAAGCATTTTTTATATTATCAACAGTAATGAAATGCTTAATCAATGTTTCTTTTCTCTTTTTACCTAATCCAGAAATTCCATCTAGGTATGATGCGAAGAATCCTTTAGCCTTTTCACTTCTAAAGAATGATATTGCAAAATCATGTACTCTTTGAGAAATATCTGCAAGCAATAAATATATTGCTGAATTTTTATCTATATTAATTAATTTTTCATTAAAAAATAAAATTGTTGCCTTATGGTGATCATCCTTTTGGATACCTAATACTGGTATATCTAAATTTAATGATTTAATAACATCTAAACAGGCATGAACTTGGATTTCTCCACCATCCATTACAATTAAATCAGGCATTTTAGAATCTTCCATTAATAATCTATAATACCTTCTATAGACTACCTCTTTCATCGATTCATAATCATTTGCGCCTTCAACAGTCTTAATATGATATTTTCTAAATTCCTTAGGTGCTGCTTTACCATTTATATATGTAACCATTGCTGATACAGGGTATTCACCAAATAAATTTGAGTTATCAAATGCTTCAATTCTATATGGTGTATTAATACCTAAAAGCTTACCTAATTCTTCTATTGTTTCAACCTTTTTTAATACTGTATTTTTATAAATGTTTCTTTTATTTTCTAAATTGAATTTAGCATTATATAATGCCATATCTAATAATTCTTTTTTCTTGCCTGTTTTAGGCTCTATGATATCTGATTCAAGTAATGTTTCAAAAGGCTTTAAATCAAGCCCTATTGCGCAAATTTCTTTAGGATTATCATTAATATCATAATATTGAATTATATAATTTGATACAGGATCTTCTGATGCATCATCTAAGCTTAATATTGTTTGATGATTTCCTATAATGTTTCCAAGTCTTGTAATAATTATATTTATTGATATATCTTCATTATCCTTATATATACCAATATAATCTCTACTTGTTAAATCATTAATAGATATTTTTTGTCTTAATATTGTATCATTTATAGAATTAATTAAATCTCTATATTCTATGGCTTTTTCAAAATCCATATTTAAACTTGCATCTTCCATTTTTTCCTTTAGATTAGATATTAAATTAGATGCATCTCCATTTAAAAATGATGCAATTTTATTCTTATAATCTGTATAATCTATTTTTTCTTTATTTATACAAGGACCTAAGCATTGATGCATATGATAATAAAGACATGGCTTATCAGGAATTCTATTACATTTTCTTAATGGATATATTCTATTTAATATATCTACTGTTAATCTTGCTGATCTAACATTAGGATATGGTCCAAAATATCTTGCTTTATTCTTTTTTCTTCTATCTCTTGTAACAATTAATCTTGGATGTAATTCATTAGTTAAGGCAATATATGGGTATGTTTTATCATCTGTTAGGGCAATATTATATTTAGGTTCATATTGCTTAATCAGATTTATCTCTAGTACGTAAGCTTCTAATTCAGATGCTGTAATAATATAATTAAAATCTCTAATCTCTGATACAAGCTTAGTAGTTTTAGCATTATGAGCACCATGAAAATAGCTTCTAACACGATTTTTTAAATTTTTAGCTTTACCAACATAAATTATTTTACCACTACCATCAAGCATTTGATATGAACCAGGTAGGTCAGGTAATAATTTAAGCTTTTCTTCTATTATTCCCATATTCTAGTCCTTATTTTTTATTTTATTTATAAATTCCTTTAAACTTATTTTATTCTTATTTTTAATTATTTTTAAAGATGGATATTTAATATTAATTTTATCTAGCTTCTCTTTAAATTTATTATAATAATTATTTAATAATTCTTTTGCTTCATCAATTTTATTTGATATTGTATCTGATGCCTTATCCTTAAGCTGGTTAAGCTTAGATATAATTTTTGCGATATTAACATGCTTAATAGTTGAGAATATAAAATCTACTATTAAACCAATAAATAATAATATAGCTATAATATATGCAAGAATTTCTATATTAAATGCTAGATCAATAAATTTTATAATTACTGGATTTAAAACATATACTACAAGTACTACAAGTAGCATAAATAATGTTGAATTTCTTAAGCATACTCTACCATTAATATTTAAAAATTTATCTGAATAATCCCACCATCTCATATGGAATATTTTTTCCATAACAAAGCTTGTTATATATTCTAATAATGTAGGAAGTATAAATCCTATTATTATTACTAAATACCACCTATCTATTATGAATTTACCAAATTCAAAATAAGTTAATGGTAGCATTATAAACAAAGCACCAAAGGCATAAATAGGCACAATTGGGCCATATAAATATCCTCTATTTGTTAATTTTTTAGTTAATATAAATACATATATAACTTCAGCTATATAGCCTAAAAAGCCATATATTATAAACATTAAAAAAATCTTTGTAATATTTTCCATAAAACCCCTATAGAAAAATAAAGTGGTTAATAAATTAACCACTAAATCTTACTTAAATGTAATTTTTGTTTTATCCTCTAAAATTTCTTCTAGAGCGATACCAATTGATTTAACACAAAGTGAATCCTCAAGTGGTGTCCAACCTTGTTCCTCTTCAATAATTTTAGCACGCTTTGCAGCAGCATATGCTAATTTATATTTAGAATTTATTTTCTTTAATAATTCATCTACTGATGGGTATCTCATACCATCATATTCTCTATCTAACATACCTAAAAATCCTCCGTATCGTATTATATCACAACATTATTTTTAAATCAATTATTCTTCTTCGCCGATTAGTTCTAAATACTTATGTATTGTTCTTGCTGTTTTAGCATGCTCAGCACGAATAATAGCCATAATTCTATCAGCAGCATTATTTACTTCATCGTTTACAACTATGTAATCATATAAATATGCCTTTTTGAATTCTCTATTAGCCTTAGCTACACGTTCTTGAATAATTTCTTCTGATTCAGTACCACGCTTTTTTAATCTATTGTATAAGTCTTGTTTAGATGGTGGGGCAATAAAAATCATTACACAATCAGGCATTTTTTCTTTAACCTGTCTTGCACCTTCAACCTCTATTTCAAGTACTACTTCAGATCCTGCTTCAAGCTTTTCATTTACCTTATCTAGTGGAGTACCATAATAATTACCAACAAATTCGGCATGCTCTAATAATTTACCTTCTTTTATTTTCTTTTCAAATTCTTCTTTTGACACGAAATAATAATCTTTTCCATCTACTTCACCAGGTCTAATTTTTCTTGTAGTCATAGAAACACTATAAGTTAAATTATGATTTGGCATATCAAATAATGCTTTTCTTACTGTACCTTTACCAACACCAGATGGTCCTGATATAACTACTAATAGTCCACGATTATTAAGCTTCATATTATGTCCTCCTTAATTTGTTTTATTTTAAACTATTATAACTAAAATTTCAATATAATAATATCTTAGATATTATCAATTGCGTCTTTTAATTCTTCTAATGAATCTAATACTAAATCAAATATGTCCTTTAGATTATCATTAAATACTGTATTATATTCTAAATATAAAATATTAGATGCAAGCTTTAATGTAAAATATTGGCTTATTTGATTGAATTGATTTATTCTTTGATATATGTCAGATGATTCTTTTTCAATCTTTTTTATATTAATTACAATTGAAAAATAATTATTCTCTTCATCTATTTCAAAATAAGGATATAAAGAGAAAGCTTTATCCTTAAATTGAATAGCACATTCTAATTTAGAATTATTTTCTTCAACTGAAATATTTTTTTCTTTTAAATATTTTATTAATTTGTCCTTTTGTTTAGAATGACTAAATAATCCCATAGATATTACCTCAGTATAATTATACTACAAATAATTCACTAATTATAGATAATTAGTATAAAAAATGATATACTTATTTCGGTGATTTTATGTTTGATGGAATATTTTTATACAAATTAAAAGATGAATTTAATATTTTAAAAACAGGAAGAATCTCTAAAATTAATGAATCAGGTGATACTGATTTTATTATTACAATTAGAAGTCAAAGAGTTAATTATAATTTAATGATATCCTTCTCTTCTGAATTTTCAAGAATTCATTATACTAATAGAATTTATGATTCAGAAATTAAACCTAAAAGCTTTACTATGTTTTTAAGAAAGCATATTGAAGGATATTTTATTGAAGATATATTTCAGCATGAAACTGATAGAATATTAGTATTTAAATTAACAGGATTTAATGAAATGCAGGATAAAAATACTAAATATTTAATTTGTGAATTAATGGGAAGATATTCAAATTTAATTTTAACTAATGACAATTATGTTATTATAGATTCCTTAAAGCATGATGGTGTTGGTGAATATAATAGAACAATATTACCTAATGCGATATATGAATATCCTAAATCAAATAAATTAAATCCATTTAATTATAATATGAATGAATTAGATGAGATATTTATAAATAATAAAATAGATTCTCCAAAAAGATTAATTGAAATATTTAATGGAGTATCATTATCTTGTGCATATAGTGCTTTTTTATGTGATATGCATTCAAAAAAATTTTATGAAATACTAAATAGTAAAATTAAACCTTCTATCATAAAAGGATTTAATAATAAAACTGATTTTTATTATAATCCATTATCATACGAAATAATTAAAGAATATAATACCTTATCAGAGATGCTTGATGATTATTATTATGAAATTGATATGAAAGCTAAGGTTAAAGCTAAGACAGATGATTTAGTATCATTTGTTAAAAAACAAATCAAAAAGCATGATGAAAAGATAAAAAAATTAAATATACTATTAGATGAAACTACTCAAGCAGATGAATTAAAAATTAAAGGTGAATTATTATTATCTTCTCCTTCCTTAAAAGAAAAGAAAAAATATGAGGATGTATTTAATTATTACACTAATAAAATGGATAGAATTTTATTAGATGATAAATATACTATCTTAGAAAATTCAAATAGATTCTTTAAGAAATATCAAAAGATGAAAACATCTATTAAATATATAAATGAACAAATTGAAATAGCTAAAGATGAAAGAGAATATTTTAATATTTTATATTATCAGCTATTAGATTCAACTATCAATGAAGCATTAGATATAAAGGATGAATTAATAAATAATAAATATTTATTTAAACCACTATCTAATAAAAAATCAAAACAAAAGCCTAAGCTTTTAACTTATATTTTAAATGATACATTAATTTATGTTGGTAAAAATAATATTCAAAATGAATATTTAACTCATAAATTTGCAAAGCCAAATTATATGTGGTTTCATGTTAAAAACGCACCAGGAAGCCATGTTGTAATAGCTAAAGATGGTAATTTATTAGATGATGAAATAAGAATGGCGGCAATGCTTGCTGCAAATTATTCATCACAAAAAGAATCTTCTTCTATTCCTGTTGATTATACATTAATAAAATATATTAAAAAGATACCAGGAAAAAGAGCTTGCTTTGTATCATATAAAAACCAAAAGACAATATATATTGATATAGATTTAGATATAATAAATAAATTAGAGGTTAAAAAGCAATGAAAAATGCATATAAAAAATTCGCATATTATTATGATGAGATAATGCAAGAAATGAATTATGACTTATGGGTTGAATTTGTTGAACCATATTTAAAAAAAGATGATAAAATTTTAGATTTAGCATGTGGTACAGGTACATTTGCTACTATGCTAAAGCTAAAGGGATATGATGTTTCTGCATCAGATTTATCTGAAGAAATAATTGAAATAGCTAATGAGAAAAGAAAAATTAATAGATTAGATATTAATTTTTATGTTGCTGATATGACTAATTTTAGAGTAGATGAAAAACAAGATGTAATTACTTGCTTTTTCGATTCAGTTAATTTCTTAAAGGATAAAAATGAAGTTAAAAAATTATTCAACTCTGTTTATAGTGCACTTAAAGAAAATGGATATTTCATATTTGATATATTCTCAAAAGAAATGCTAAAGGAATATTCAGAAAATGAATTAAATGAGGATTATGAAACATTTAAAATACATTGGAAAACTAGTTTAATTAAGCCTGATACACTAAAGCATAATATTGAAATCACTGAAGATGATGAATCTATTAAAGAATCATATTATGAATATTATTATGATATAAAAGATGTATTAGATAATAGATTTGATGTTATTAAAATCAGTGGTGATTTTAATGATGACCTAGAAGATGAAGATGAAAGAATATTAATAGTATTAAAGAAAAAATAGAAGCTCAAAATGCTTCTATTTTTTATTAGAATTTATCTTCAAATGCTTCTTTAGATATGAATACTAGCTTATTATCTTTAAAATAATTTTTAATTTTTCCATCATTTGATAAATATGATAAATAGCTTCTTACTGTATAAGATATAAGCATATATTTATTATATGTTATTCTTAATTCATAATGATTAAATATATATGCACATACCTCATCTGATGTTCTTTCTTGATCTAAATAATCAAGTATTAGATTTATTATTTCATTAATTTTATTTTTATTATAAATAACAAGATCAGAAATATCAGTTGTAACCTCACTATGTGAAGGCACTATAATGTTTCCATTTAAAGTATTAATATAATCTAATGATTTTAAATATCCTTTTACATCATATATAACTACTACATGTTGTGAATCTAATAAATCCTTAGATACAATTGAATCTGCAATAAAATAAACACCATCAGATGTCCTAATACCAACCATACCATAATGATGTCCTGCAAGATAGAATGGATGCAAATCTTTAGGTAATTCATTTAAAGAATAGATTTCTTTTTGATCATCTATATGCATTAATTTACTATCATATTCATCTAAAGGATAGCCACCATATAAAAAACCTATATCTAATGTAGAATCTCTTAAAAAGGCTCTTTCTATTCTAGATGTAACAATTTTACAGCCTGTTTGTTTCATTAAATATAAATTAGCTCCACTATGATCTGCGTGTGAATGAGTATTAACAATATATTTTAATTTTAATTTATATCTTCTAAGTAATGACTCTAATACGGGGCCTTCTTCTTTATGACCACAATCAATTAAAACACAATCTGTATCATTTAATTTATATAAACCAACATTTGTAGGTCCATCAATATAATATGTATTACCTTTTAAATGATGTAAATCATACATAAAAATCATCTCCTTTTAGCGAAATAATTATACAAAAAAAATATTTTTTTGTAAAGAAAAAACAGGCAATGCCTGTTTATATATTATAAATATTTTTTTCTATATTCAATTGGGCTTATTCCTACTATTCTTTTGAATGCTTCTGAGAAATTTGATTGAGTTTTATATCCAGACATTTTAGCAATTTGTTCTAAGGATAATGATTTATTTTTCATTAATTCTTTCGCTTTTGATAATCTTAATTTATTTAAGTGATTAATAGGAGTATCACTCATATATCTTTTAAAAGCTTTTGTAAAATAAGTGTATGTATAATTAGAATGTTTAGATATATCTTCTATTGTTAAATCAGGATCAAGATAATTATTCATCATATAAATAATACTTTCATTCATATTAGTAAAATATTTTTTATCAGGCTTTCTTGCATCCTTATCAAGACTTAATCCATCATTAATTAATGTAGAAACAATCTTTTTAATTAATTCTTCATTTTTTGTTATTACATATATTTGTATAAATGTAATTAATTCTTTACTAACTAAAAATCTAGTATAAAAATATTTATTTTCAAATCCTAATTCTTTTTTTATTTCATCTAGATATTTTATATCTATTACTATATCAATTAAATTAGAATCTAGGTCAAATTCTATTCCATGCATTACATTTGGATTAACAGGATAGCAATATCCTACTTCTCCAATATAAATTGCATTTTCATAGTGCATTAAAGGAATGGTATTAAAAGGAATAATGAATTCATATGCCTCATGTTTATGAGTAAAAGAAGACATTTTTCTCTTAGCATTTGATTTATATTCTGCAATACTAAAAACATTTGTAGTAATTATTTTAGTATATGTTTCGATTTCTCCCTCATTTAATCCATGAGCCATTCTTAAATTCATAATTTTCTCCCTAATTTTATAACTCTTTATTCTTTGTATATAATACTAAAGCAATTAAATTACTTAAAGTAGATAACAATACTAAATCATTTTGTTGCCATAAACGACCTGTGTTTGTAGCAACCATATCAACTCTTAAATATCCATATAATTTATCATAAACCTGGATTGCAGCTAAAAATGACGAATAAATTTTTTGTTCATCAAATTCTTTAAATAATTGACATTTTTGTTTTTCATAAGCTCTATATGTTACGTTATTATAGCAAATTCCTTGGATATCAAGCTTTTCTTGAATTGCATCATAGCCAAAAGGAAAATATCCTTCCTCCCTCTTTCCTAAAGGATGGACATATTCAAACCTTAATCTATCTTTTGTTTCGATACAAACATGTTCAAGCATTAATATTGAACCAATAAAAGCAAGTGAATCTGCAATTGCTTTTTCTACATTATCAGTATTTGTAAGCATTTGGAATAATTTATTAGATATATACATAGTTGTATATACCTTATCTCTTTTAGATAATAAATTTATATCCTTATGCTTTTCAGGCAAGTAGATAATAAAACAATTTCTCCCCTTCATTTTACCTCTATATAGTGCCTTATCTGCTAATGTAAATAAATCATCTAGATTAGATGTATTTAATGGAAATCTAGACATACCTAATGTATAAGATATAGATAAATTACTAACTGATTTAAATACTAATGATGGTGGTGATTTAATTAAATCATAGCCAAGCTTCCATGTATCGTCATATTCTGTGATATTTGGGAAAACAAATATAAATTCATCTCCGCCATATCTTCCAACAACGCCTTTATCTTTAACTAATTCTTTTAAAGATTTAGCAACTGTTTGTAAGACTTCATCGCCTGTTAAATGTCCATAATTATCATTAATAAATTTGAAATTATCTACATCTAGTATAGCAAATACAAAAGGAATCTTCTTTTGAATTAAATGATCAGCATATGAAGTTATTACTCCTCTTTCATATACCTGGGTTAATTCATCTATTTTCTTTTCTTTTCCTTTTAAAAACGACAGATCCATATTGATCACCCTTTTCTATACTAAACTATTAATAATTGTAATAATGTTGTTACCTTATTTCTATTTTTTGTTCTTAAAACATTTTTATAAATGTTATAGTAAGTAAATCCTGAGATAAATAAAAGCTTATTATATAATTCTAAAGCCTTCTTTTCTTCATTTGAGGCATTATAATTCTTTAGCATATATGCCATTTTTTCTCTATGGTCATTTAATATTTTATTTCTTATTTCTGCTGCAGATAAATCTAAGAAATCCTCTTCTGATAGATTAGGTCTAGCTTCATTAACCATATAATTAACAATTACTTCACTACCACAATATTCAAAATTCTTAAATCCTGCGAAATGATTATCCTTAATATAGATATTTCTACTAGTTAAAATACCACTATAATTACATCTTGGTAATTTTTTAAATATTAATTTTAATTCACTTCTTACATTTTCGTTAAATTTTTCTAATTTATTTTTTAAATCAACAAATCCAGCTTTTTTAAGTGTATCTAATAACATATTAAGATTAGCTTGTTTTTCATCTACCTCTGAATCTAGGGGAGATAAATCAATTACTGTATGAGTTGTTCTAAAAGGGAAGATATCTTGATTTTTATATTTAGTTGAATATGATGCAATATAATCATATACTTCTTTATTAATATCAAGATAGCTAACATTTGATTCTTTTAAAGTTTTATATGGAATATATTCTTTTACTAAGCAATAGTTATTTTCAAAAGAATATATAAAATCACCATCTAAATTTGCAATATATTTTGGTGCTAGAAGTCCAAATTCTTTATATCTATCTACAAGCTTATTAATATATATAATCTTGTTTTCAGTTAAATATTCAGAATTATTAACCTCAAGAATATATTTATCATCTATAATATATTCCATTTTTTCTTCTTCTGAAGTTATTAATTTTGGTTTACCAAAGTCCAAAATCCCATAAGTACTAAGTACTTTTTTAATATCTATTGCCATAAAAATCGCCTCGCCCTTTATATTATGATAACATATATTGAAAATTCTTTCAATTATTCAATTATATATATAATTAAATAAGCGTTAAAAAAAGCCCTAAAAAGGGCTTTAATTCTAATTATTTTCTTGGGAATTTTATGTTAGCTTGTGCAGCTGCAAGTCTAGCAACTGGCACTCTAAATGGAGAACATGATACATAATCTAAGCCAGCATTATGATAATATTCAATACTTCTTGGATCTCCTCCTGTTTCACCACATACACCAACATGTAAATTGCTTCTTGTGCTTCTTCCTGCCTTAACTGACATACTAACTAATTTACCAACGCCTTCAGTATCTAATGTCTTGAATGGGTTGAATTCTAAAATCTTAGTTTCATAATATGAAGGTAAGAATTTTTG
>CAMOUB010000006.1 GCA_946626345.1 uncultured Caryophanales bacterium
TACAAGATGGGATTTGCACCCACTAGATTATGTGCACCGAACTAGCGCACCACCCGCCAAATATAAAGGAGTATAGTATTCTCCCATAGCATGTCTTACCCAAAAAGGAAAAATATTTTCATATAGCTTAATAAATAGTAAATTCTCACCCTTTGTATCTATTGTTGTTACAATGGCAATTTTATCATAGAAATAATTAAAATCTTCCTCACTAAATTCATTTAAATACCAAGAAAAAAAATCACCATCAATTAAATTTAAAATATTATGATTTCGATAAAATTGGTTATTCTCAATTTCTTTAAAAAATGTTTTCAAAAAAGTTGGCTTAGATTGGTGGGATGAGGTCTTGTCTAAAATAATTTTATGTAACATAAGCTTAAGAACAATTGAATAATATGTTTGTATTGAAAATAAAGCTTTATATTGCTTTTCTATATTGTCAATTTCTACATCAAATAATTCTTGATAAAACTTAATAACCTGTGCTTGCTTTTCAGTATCCAAACTATCATGAGCTTCAGATAAATTGAATAGTTTTTGCCATTCATCATAAAATAACTTTGTTCTTTCATTTGTTGAATTTATGGCTAATTCAAATATCCTTTTTATTATTTCCTTGTTTGAATCGACGCCTAAATATCCATTAATATTTAAGTCTGTAATAACCAATTTTTCTTTATTAGAAATTACTTCACAAATATATCTAAATTGTTCTTCATTAATTTCACCGGAAAGTTTTTCATTTAAAACAAAATCATTTTCTTCAGAGGAATATGCATAAATTTCCAACTGTTTTGCATTAGTTAAAATACCCCATGCATATGTTCCTAGGTCTTCTAAATAATCTTTAAGCTGTTTTCTATTTTCATCACACAAATTTACGTCTGGTGCTTTATATTCAATAACAAAATTTTCATATCTTGAATCAATATAAGTATGGACTGACGTAGCAACTTCGTTTCTAAATAAAATATTAAAATTATATTTTTCCAATAAATAATCTTTTATGTCATTATTTAAAGCTTGTCGAACATCTTCTTCTGAAACATGATCGTTTCTAGATATTCTCAATTTTAAATTTTTCAAATTATTAAGCATATTTCAATGTTCCTTCCCTAAAATGTTAAGTATCAAATTGTATGAATTTTTTGATTTGATAAAATATGGGAAAGTACATTGAATTATTGGCTAATATATAGCATTTTTGAGAAAAAAATAGTATACTATATAAGAATTATTGAAGAATTTTAGAGGTATCAAAACGTATACATTTTTATATTGTTCGTTGATACCTCTTTTAATTTGCCTTCATACTTGATAAATCTTAGATTTTATGGCTTTATATGTAGAAATGGAGGTGAGTAAATTGATTTATGCATATATACGTGTTTCAACTAAACAGCAAAAGATTGATAGGCAATATGAAGAAATAAAAGTTCTTAATATTGATGACAAACATATCTATGTAGATAAAGAATCGGGTAAGGATTTTGATAGGACTAACTATAAGAAACTTATTAAGAAATTAAAAAAAGATGACCTACTAATTGTTAAATCAATAGATCGTCTTGGTAGAAATTATCATATGATACTTGAGGAATGGGCTCATATAACTAAAACTATAGGTGCTGATATAAAGGTTTTAGATATGCCACTTCTAGATACTAGAATTGAAGGTAAGAACTTAGTTGGTAAGTTTATAAGTGATATTGTTCTTCAAGTATTATCGTTTGTTGCCGAAAACGAAAGAAATAATATTAGAGAACGTCAGATGGAAGGAATTAGAATTGCAAAAGAAAAAGGCGTTAAGTTTGGTAGACCAAAAGTAGTCACTCCACCTAACACCAATGAATTATTAGATAAATATATTAATCATGAAATAACAAATACTGAAGCCGCTGCTATTATAGGAGTATCTAGAGGCACATTTTTTAGATTAGTTAAAGAGAGAAAATGCAACACCTAGCGTTTTGAACGTTTAAAATTGCAACCACCCTTTAAACTTTGCTCTTTGAAAATTCAACCCCCTAGTAAAATTAGGCAATTATAATGCAACCCCCTATTATTTTTCAAAAGATAAAAACATACAATTTTGATACAAAACTAAGGATTTTAAGGGAGTTGTAGAGACTTGAACTCCGGTTTTTGGCACAAAAAAAGTGATACTTTTATCGTATCACTATATTTTTAAATATTGGTGCTCCAGGCGGGACTCGAACCCGCACGATATCACTACCAGTGGATTTTGAGTCCACCGCGTATACCAATTTCGCCACTAGAGCATATATAAAGGGGAAATTTTTCCCCTTTTGATAGATAAATTATATCATTTTAAATATTTTAAAACAATTAATTTTTCTTCTTCTTTTTCTTACATTTTGAGTTGAAAATTTCAATTGCTTCTTGGTAAACACCTAATATATTTTCTGCAAATTTTTCTTTTGAAAATTTAGTTGAAGATGGTTCAGTATTTTTAATTATTTCACTTAAATCATTATCAAGACAATAATTCATTTTATTAACAAATTCTTCTTCATTATTGAAAACAAAACCATTAACTCCTTCTTCAATTACCCCTTCAATACATAAATCATTTTGTACTAAAACAGGTACGCCTGAAGCTAGGGCTTCAATATATGTTAGTCCTTGTGTTTCAGATTTAGATGCTGAAACAAATACATCAGATATATGATAATAATATGGTATTTCTTCCCATGGAATTAATCCTGTAAAGACAACCTTATCACTAATATTTAATGCTTTAGCATGTTCTTTTAATTCTTCTAATACAGGCCCACCACCAACAATTAATAATCTAGCTTTATCATTTTTAGATACAACTTTTTCAAATGATGAAATTAAAAAATCTAGATTTTTCTCTTTAGCAGTTCTTCCTATATAAGAGAATATAAATTTATCTTTTAAGCCTAATTTTTCTTTTAATGCCTCAAGTTCTTCTTTAGGAGCATTAAAATCTGTAAATCTATGTAATTCAATTCCTGTAGGAATTATTCTAAAATCTTTTCCTTTAATACCATAATCCTTTAAATCAGGTATGATTTTTTTAGTAGGTAAGATAGTTAATGTAGATGATTTATAAGTAGGCTTTGTAAATAATATTTGCATAACCTTAACCCATAATGGATGTAAAAACTTATCTGACCTTGGGAATAATGTACATATATATTGAATCCATGCAGTATGCATTGTATATACTACAGGTATCTTTAATTTTTTTGCTGCCTTTCTTGCAATGGCAGACATATTAAATTCTGTATTTATATGAATTACATCTAAATTATATTTTGCAATTTCTTTACAAAACTTTTTTCTAAATATATTATATTTATAATCTTTTGCTGCTTTAAATGGATAATGAATTCCTGGGAAATTAATAATCTTTTTATTTTTTAATTCAGGATGATCTTTACAATTTTCATCATCTATAGCTGTAAATATATAACATTCATGGCCTAGAGATTCTAGACCTTCATATAACATTTTAATTGAAGTAACTACACCACTTATTTGTGGGTAGAATTGATCTGTAAATAAACCAATTCTCATAGTCCCCCTCCTACTTCTAATCGTTCTCTCCCGTATCCTTTATACTATCTTCTTTAGTATCAGATACATTCTCGCCTATTTCTAATATAATTTCTTTTTCTTTTAAAGTCAATTCATTTTTCTTTAAATCCTTAGACAATCCTCTATCAAATAAAATATAATCAACAAGACCATATCCTAAAACAAAATAATAAGTTAACAATCTCCAAATTAACATTCCAGATTGTGCTACAGAATCAGGGTCTGATGCTCCACCACTTGTAATTAAATTTTTAAATAAAACTAAAAACGCAAACTCTACACCACCAGACGCACCTGGAAGTGGTACCCAAATTGTTGTTGTTAAACTAAATGATGTTAATGCAAAACAATAAAAGAATTCTTTAGATGTTATAGGATTACCTATAACATAAAAGCCTACAAATGGTACACAATAATAAATCATATTAGCAATAACTTTTGTTAGTAAGCATAATAACCATATTTTCATATCTTTTCTCATTTCTTTGAATGCTGTTTGCATATCATTTACATATTGAGAAATAGATTCTGTTTTATCACCTACTAATTTCTTTATCGGCTTAATTTTACATATAGCACTTATAAGACCAATTAAAGCTTTACCAAATACTTTAGAGCATCCTAAAAGTAACAATAAAATCATTATAAATAGATTAATTGAAAAACCAACAATGAATAGGATAATAAAATTATCAATATCAGATAATAATCTATTAAAATATATTATTGCACATACGATAGATATTAAATTTAATGACACTTGATATGCTAAGAAATTTAATAATAATTGTGATGTTGAATCTGATAATGATACATTTTTTTGTTTTAATGCATATGCTTGAAATGGTTGTCCTCCAGATGAAAATGGAGTAACTGCATTAAAGAAAAATTCTGAACCAGATATCAAATATAAATCCCAAAATTTTAAATTTGGATATTGTCTTTTAACTAAAATAATTAATGATAATTTGTACACAAAACAATATAAAAATATAATGCCAATACAAGCTAATAGCCATAATGGATTAAATCCACTAGAGAATACATTAATTATCTTTTTAATATCTCCAATTTGGAATAACAAAACAACTAATAAAATTAAAATAGCAAGTATCAAAATCAGATATTTAATTATCTTCTTTTTTGAATACATTCTACATTTCCTCTAAATATTTAATTCCTAATAATCTTAAGCCTTCATTTAAAACAATTCTTACTGCCTTAGCTAAGCTAAAGTTAGTATTTCTAATTACTTCATCTTCTACATTAATCTTTTCTAATGAATAGAATTTATTGAATGATGCAGCTAAATTTAATAAATATTTAGCAATTACTGATGGTGCCATTTCGTTTGCTGCTCTTTCAATTGTAGATTTGAATTCAGAAATCATTTTTACTAATTCAAAATAATGTGGCTTAGTAAATAATTTTTCATCAATATTATTATAATCAAATTCTTTATCTCTTAAAATTGAGGCAATTCTTACACCTGTATATTGTAAATAAGGTCCTGTTTGTCCTTCAAATTTAACAGCATCTTGAATATTAAATTCAATATCTAATCCTCTATAATTCTTTAAATCAGCAAATACAATTGCAGCTATACCTACATTCTTCGCGATTTCATCTTTATTTTTAATATTTGGATTCTTTTCTTCAATTTGAGCTTTAGCTAAATTAATTGCTGTCATTAATACATCATATAATTTAACTACATTACCCTTTCTTGTAGATGCCTTTTTACCATTAGTCAAATAAAGACCAAAATTAACATGATATACTTCATCTGAGAAATCATATCCCATTTTATCAATTAATCTCTTTAATTGTTGAAAATGTAATTTTTGTTCATTTCCTACAACGTATAATATCTTATTAAATTTATATTCCTTTTTACGATAAAATACTGCAGCTAAATCACGTGTAATATATAAAGATCCACCATCACTTCTTTTGATTAATGCAGGTGGCATATCATCACCTAAATTAACAATCTTAGCACCTTGATCTTCAACTAATAAGCCCTTTGATTCAAGCTCATCTACTACTGCATCCATCTTATCATTATAGAAAGCTTCACCGTTATATGAATCAAATGAAATATCTAATAAATCATAAATTTGAGCAGATTCTTTTAAAGATTCTTCTCTAATCCAACTCCATAAATCTAGATATTCTTTATCCTTTAATTCCATCTTTCTAAATGCTTCTCTTGCTTCATCTTCAAGTTCTGGATTTTTTTCAGCTTCCTCATGGAATTTTACATATAAAGCTGTTAATTCATTAATAGGATCTGCCTTAATTTTAACTAGGTTACCCCATTTTTTATAGGCAACAATCATTTTACCAAATTGAGTTCCCCAATCTCCTAAATAATTGATTGAGAATGTATTATATGAGCATTTTTGTAAAATTAATTTTAAAGAATTACCAATCATTGTACTTCTTAAATGACCAATTGAAAAACTCTTTGCAATATTAGGGCTTGAATAATCTAATGTTACATTTTGATTCTTTCCAATTTCACTTAAGCCATAATTAGAACCCTTATTTATAGCATCAATTAAAATTGCTTTAGATAATTTTTCCTTATCTACAAATAAATTAATAAATGCACCTACAGATTTAATATCAGAAATAGGAAGATTAAATGATTTAATTGCTTCTAATGCTTCACTAACAATTTCAGGCATTGGCTTTCTTAATGCCTTTACAGCAGCAAACATAGGTACAGAAATATCTCCTAATTCAGCCTTTTTAGGTTCTTCAACTACAATTTGTAATGAAAAATCATATTTATCCTTATAATAAGCCTCAAGCTTTGTTTTTATTTCTTGTTTTATTGTATCAATCATAAATCCTCCAAATTAAGATAAAAACTGAGACAGACGTCTCAGTTAATAACAAATTATTGACTACTCAGTTGTTAAAACCTTATCAGCCTTAGCAAATTTAAATGCTGTGTTAATGTATGTATCCCAGCTATATTCAGCAGAATCTTCACTCTTAGAATATGTTTGTGAATTAAATACTAATGAGTCTGATTTAAATACTAATAATGCAGGATAAGTTTCTAAATCAAAATTATCTTGGCTCTTATATAAGCCATTGCTTGATTCAACTAATGAATTGATATTCTCATTAATAATAGAATTATATTCATCAACCTTATTTTTATATGTAGCAGTTGCTTTTAAATCATCATCTGCTTTTTCAACATAATCAGCAAACCATAAATATACACTTTTTACATCATATTCTTTAGCTAGGTTATTTACCTTAGATAAATTTTCTAAGAATTCTGCATTAGCTAAAGAACCATAGAATACAAATGTATAATCATTAGATTTTTTCTTTTTAGAAATACCATTAATTTTTGTTTCCTTTAATACATTTTCTTCAGGAATAAATGAATACTGAGCATTATTTTTACTATTGTAATCAGATATTGCTTTATTATATTTTTCAAGTTGTACAGCTGAACCCTTTGGAATATTAATAATAATTGTTGCAGCAATCAATGCTAAAATACCAACAATTAGAAATACTAATTCCTTAGTCCATTTAAATTTTGTTTTGTTTCTTTTACTCTTTGATGCCATATTTTTAACTCCTTTTTAGGTAGGTTATAATTTATTATAATTTTTTCATATGCCATTTCATTATATCAAAAATAGGGTAATATATCAATACAAAATACTTTTTTTTTAAGCCTACATAAATCTTGAAACTTTTTATTTTTTATGTTCAGATATTTCAATAAACTTTTTCTTAAAAAAAGTCTATTTTCTTTATAAATCTATCGCTTATTTACTTGATTAATAAGGCAAAACTATTGTATAATACAATATATAGAAGTTCTATGACAAAATTAAAATTGAATGGAGGTTAAGATATGAAAATCTTAATTTGTGCTAGTGAAGGTGCACCATATGCCAAAACTGGTGGCTTAGCTGATGTTATAGGAGCTTTGCCTAAGGCTTTAATAGAAAATGGCTGTGATGCAAGAGTAATACTTCCATATTACAAAAAAATAAAAGATAAAAACATTGCCGAATATAAAGGATATGCATATGTTAGAATCGGTTCTTCTACTGAATATGTAGGTGTATTTGAAGCAATACATGATGGAGTTACTTTCTATTTTATAGATAGTGATAGATATTTTAATAGAGATGGATTCTATGGATATGGTGATGATGGAGAAAGATTTGCATTCTTCGATTTTGCAGTACTTGAAGCAATGAAGGTAGTTCAATTCTTCCCAGATATCATTCATTTAAATGACTGGCAAGCAGGACTTGTACCTTATATTTTAAGAAATAATTATTGGGCATACCCTGAATTCAATAGAATTAAAACAGTATTCTCAATTCATAATATCCAATATCAAGGAAATTTCCCAATGGATATGATGAATATATTATTCATGCCATATTCTAATTCACTAGAATTTGGTGGATGTATTAATTTTATGAAATCAGCAATTATGGAATCAAATGCTATTACTACTGTTTCTCCTACATATAAAAATGAGGTATTAACAGATCAATATGGTTATTATTTAAATAATATATTAGGACTTAGATATTTTGATTTCTATGGAATATTAAATGGTATTGATGTTGTTAAATATAATCCAGAAACTGATAAGAACCTATTTAAAAATTATAATATTAAGACAGTTACTTCTGGTAAGAAAGCAAATAAAGAAGGCTTGTTAAAGCAATTTGGTTTACCAGTTGAAGATGTTCCTGTATTTGGTTTAGTATCTAGATTAGTAGATCAAAAAGGTATTGATTTACTTGAACCAATTATTGATGAAGTAATTAATTATAGTAATGCTAAATTCATTTTAATGGGCTCAGGTGATTCTTATTATGAAAACTTCTTTAGAAGTGTTGAAGCAAGACATCCTGATAGATTTAAATGCTATATTGGATATAGTGATGAGATAGCTCAAAAGATTTATGCAGGATCAGATATATTCTTAATGCCATCTAAATTTGAACCATGTGGCTTAGGACAAATGATCGCAATGCGTTATGGTACTCTTCCACTTGTAAGAGAAACTGGTGGATTAAAAGATACAGTAATTCCTTTTAATGTTTATACAGGTGAAGGTACAGGATTTACATTTACTAACTTTAATTCTTATGACCTAAAGGAAGTAATGTTCTTAGCTATTAATACTTATAACAATAATAAAATTGCATTTAAGAAAATGATTAAATCAGCAATGGAAAAGGACTTCAGCTGGAAGCAATCAGCTTTAGCCTACATTGATTTATATAATAAGCTAGTAAGATAATAGGGGGAATAATATGGAAACTTTAGCTTTAATTTTAGCTGGTGGACGTGGTTCTAGATTAGATATCTTATCAGAAAAGAGATCTAAACCAGCTGTACCATTTGCAGGTAAATTCAGAATTATTGACTTTGCCTTATCAAATTGTACAAACTCAGGAATCTTTCAAATTGGTATTTTAACACAATATTTACCACTATCATTAAATGAGCACATCGGTGTAGGTAAGCCATGGGACTTAGACAGACGTGATTCATTCGTAACATTATTACAACCAAATAACTCTTGGTATAATGGTACTGCTGACGCTGTAAGAAAGAATCTTGAATTCGTTAAGCGTTATGCTTCTAAATATGTATTAATCCTATCTGGAGATCATATTTATAAAATGGATTATTCAAAATTAATTGAACAACATAAACAAACTGGTGCTGATTTAACAATCGCTGCTAAAATCGTACCAATGGAAGAAGCATCTAGATTTGGTATTCTAGAAACTGATTCTAATTTAAGAATTAATAAATTCGTAGAAAAACCAAAGGAACCAAAATCAAATAAAGCTTCTATGGGTATTTATGTATTCTCAACTCAAGCATTAATTGATGCAATTGAAGCTCATCCTGATATTGATGACCTAGACTTCGGTATGCATATCATTCCTGATATGATAAAGACTAAAAATGTATATGCATATGAATATTATGATTACTGGAAGGATGTAGGAACATATGATTCTTATGTAGAAGCAAACTTAGAATTATGTAAGAATGCACAATTAGACCTATATGATCCAAACTGGAAAATCTATACAAAATCTGAAGACCTACCTCCAGTTAGAGTAGGTGGAGATGCTACTATTAGAACATCACTTGTATCAAATGGTTGTATCATTGATGGTGATGTAGAAAATTCAGTATTATCACCAGGTGTTGTTGTAGGTGAAGGTTCTACTGTTAAAAATTCAGTAATCCTAAATGATGTAATCATTGGTAAGAATTGTAAGATTGAAGATACAATTATTGATAAAAATACAGTAATTGGTGATAATTCTGTTATCGGTACTGGTGATAAATCAATTGCTAATAAGGATAAACCTAAATTATTATCTTCTGGATTAAATGTTATCGGTAAGAAATTAATTTTACCTGAGGGCTTAGTAGTTGAAAGAAATGTAAGAATCTTCTCTTCTCCTAATCCAAAGGAAATTACAGATAAGCATATTCGTGCTGGTGAAACAATTAAATAATATGAATTATATAGAGTTGTAAGTTATTACTTACAGCTCTTTTATTTTATGTAAAATAAAAAGAAAGCATTAAATTGCTTTCTTCTTTCTTCTTGCCTTCTTCTTTGCTTTTTGATCTTTAGCTTTTAATTTATCAGCTATTTCATTAATCATAGCTTGTCTTCTTTTCTTATATCCAGGCTTTTTATCTCCAAGAGGTACATATTTTGCTGCCTCTTTTTGATAATCAGTTGTAGGTTTAATTCTATCAGCTCTTGTATTTCTTCCTTTATACTCTACTAATTCACCATTTTTGAATTCAAAATATTCAGGCTTAATCTTTTTCTTAGCTAAATTATCTAAATAATCATTATCTAATTCATCATATAATGTATAAACAATACCATCATTATGCATTCTTCCAGTTCTTCCACTTCTATGAACATAGAATTCATAATCATATGGTAATTCATAATTAATAATATGTGAAATACCAGGAATATCAATTCCACGAGCTGCAAGATCTGTTGCTACTATAAATTGATATTTCAATTTAGCAGCATCTTGAATAACTCTTTTTCTTTCACGTGGTGACATATCGCCTTGGATTTGTCCTACAAAATATCCTTTAGCCTGTAATTTACCAGCAAGGTCTATTACAGTTTCTTTTTTATTTGCAAATATTAAACATAAATAAGGATGGAATGTATCTAAAAGATTAGTTAGGACTTCAAATCTTTCTTTATATTTTAATGGAATCCAAATATGCTTTATATTTAATTCTGAATCATCCTTTATTTCAGTAAAATATACATTTGTCATGTATTTCTTTAAATATGGTAATATTGCTTCAGCAATTGTTGCTGAAAAGAACATCATACGTGATTTATCACATACCTTAGTTATTTCATCTAATTCCTCTTGGAATCCATTTTCAAATGTCATATCTACTTCATCAATAACTAATATTTTAGATGTATATATTTTTAATACATTTTCATTTATTGCTAGATCTTTAATTTTTCCTGGTGTACCAATAACAATTTGAGGCATATTATTTTTTAATTTCTCAATTTCCTTTAATCTATCAGTTCCACCTGAATATAATTTTATATTAATAGTTTCACCACAAAATGATGCAATATGTGATGCAACCTTATATATTTGCATCGCAAGTTCCTTTGTTGGGGCTATTATTGTAGCTTGAACCTCTTGTAATTTTTCATCTAATGTTTGAAAAATAGGAATTAAAAATGCATGAGTTTTACCTGAACCTGTTTTTGATTTAGCTAATATATTTTTAGTATCACTAAAAAATTGATCAAAAACTGATTTTTGAACATCACTAAATTCAGTAAAATGTAGATCTTTAATAGCACTAACTATATAATTTTTTAATTCATATCCTAAATATTGCATTTTACCACTCCTTTTTTTAACCAATTTATAATAGCATTAAAAATAAAATATTACAAGTTTTATTTCTTTTTATTCTTATTAAAATAGATTGTTTCATCACCATATTTTTTATTAATTTCAGATAATAATTTATTTATATTTGCTTCCTTTTCAGTTCTATCAGTAACTGTAAAAATATTATATTCTTCCTTTAATTCGCTTCGCTTAACCATATTTGCAAAGCCAACTCCTGCAAGCCTATATGTTTTTTCTTCATTAAATAATTCATTTAATAAATCTTCAGCTATGCTATTAAATGTAAATAAATCATCTGTATATTCATCAAGAGTTTGTCTTTTACTAATAGTATTAAAATTTGAATCTCTTAATGTTACTACTACAGTTTTACAAACATATTCACCTTTTATTAATCTTTGATATATTTCTCTTAATAAAGCTCTAATACTAGATAAAATATCAATCATTGATGATTTATGAATATCAAATGTTGTTTCAGTTGATATTGATTTAGAATTATTATATCTATCAGGCTTAACCTCATTTGATGATTTACCTAAAATATGAGTTGTTGCATATTCATATGTATTTATACCTACTAAAGATATAATTAAATCCCTATTTGATGGATTCATAAAATCACCAATTGTATTAATATTAGCATCTAATAATTTAGGATAAGTTTTCTTACCTATTCCAAATATATCTTTTACAGATAGAGGATATAATTTCTCTTCTATTTCTCTTTTTCTTAATACAGTTAAGCCAAGAGGCTTTTGCATATCAGATGCCATTTTAGCTAAAAATAATGTAGGTGCTATACCTATTGAACATGGTAGGTCTAATTCTCTTAATAATCTTAATTGTATCTCTTTAGCTAAAACTAATGGATGAACTCTCTTGGATATTTCTGTCATATCAGCATATACCTCATCAATTGATGCAACCTCTATTAAATTTGTATATTGTTTAATAATATCTATAAATAAATAATGATATTTTTTATATGCTTCAAAATTATGATTAACAACTAATAATGTAGGTAAGATTTTATATGCTTCAATAATAGGCATTGCTGAATGTATTCCATATTTTCTAGCTTCATATGAGGCTGTAGATAAGACCCCTTTTAAAGTTCCTTCTCTTCCTATAGCGAATGCTTTACCCCTAAGTGATGGATTCAATTTGCACTGGACACTACAAAAATATGCATTCATATCAATATGAAATATTATTCTTCCCTTATAATTTTTTAGCATTTTAATCTTCCTTTTTTTAATTAATTATTATATAATGATTAATGATTAATTTATTATAACATTTTTTATTAAGTGGGTGAAGAATTTTGAGTAGAAAAGATGACTATAAAGCAACTGCTAAAAAGAATAAAAATGCTAAAGCATATAATGAAGATAAAGCAGCAGCTATAGAAGAGAAAAAAGATAAGAAAACTAAAGCTTATAGAAATCCTGCAAAGACTTTAGCTGGAAAAATTATAATTATAATTCTTGCATTAGTAATGGCTTTAGGTGGTTTATTTAGTTTAATTTGGTTAATTATACAAAACAGATAATTAAAAGGGGGTTACCCCTTTTATTATTTTAAAAAGGTGATTAAATGATAAAAATAGTAACAATTGACTTAGATGGCACATTATTTACTGCTGATAAGAAAATTACATTTGAAAATAAAGTAGCAATTGCAAAATGTCATGATTTAGGAGTAAAAATAGTTATCGCAACAGGTAGACCCATATCTGGAGTAATGCCAGTCTTAGAAGAATTGGGATTAACTTCTACTTCTGATTATGCAATTATTTATAACGGCTCTAAAATAATTAATGTTGGTACAGGAGAAACTATTAGTGTTTCTTCAATTGATGGAGCTATTATAAAAAAACTATATGCTGAATCGAAAAGACTTGGAGTATTTATCCATGCATATAAAGAAAATGGAGATTTAATAACTCCACTTATGAACCCTTATACTGAAGTTGAAGTAACAATTAATAGACTAGATTATAATATAGTTGATTTTAATACAATCAAAGATGATGATAAATTCATTAAATGCTTATTTACAGGCTCTAATGAAGATATAACAAGAATTATGCCTTTAGTTAATAAAGAATTCTATACTAACTACAGTATGGTTAGATCATCAAAAATCTTTTTAGAATTTTTGAAAAAAGGAATTGAAAAAGGTAGTGCATTAAAATCTTTAGCATCATATCTAAACATAAAAATGGAAGATACAATGGCTATAGGCGATGCAGGAAACGATATACCTATGATAGCTGCTGCAGGCATTGGAGTTGCTATGAAAAACTCTTTTCCTGAGGTATTCCCACACGCAAATTACATAACAAAAAATGACAATAACAATTCTGGAGTTGCTGAAGCATTAAATAAATTTATTATAAATAATAGATAAAAGACCCATTTGGGTCTTTTACTTTAATCTTTTTATAATATCAGCAATTGTTCTTTTTGCTTCTAGTGAATCTGTTAATATTGGATAAATATGAGTCATACCTTCTTCTATTATTAATTCTAATTTAGTGTTATTATCTTTAATTATCTCTTTAAATTTTAAAATATCCAAATACAAAATATCATTAGTACCGCTATATATTGTTATATTAGGTAAATTAGATAAATTTCCATATAATGGACTAACTAGATAATTTTTAGTATCTAAGTTTCCACTCCATCTTTTACCCATTTCTCTTAATCCTATATCTGATAATATAGGATCATTTTTTTCTATGCTAGAATAATCATTATCTAAAGATACATCTAACCATGGAGATATTAAAATTAATTCTTTAGGCATTTCATATTTTTCGTTACATAAATATTCAGCTAATCCTAAAGCTAGACCTCCACCTGCAGAATCACCAATAAAATAAATATTGTGATCTATATATTTCATATATAGTTTTAATACCATATTATATGCATCTTGATATGTATATTTTGGTGCAAGTGGATATAGTGGAGCTAATACCATTTTATTGGTTTCTTTTGCTATTTTTTCGCATAACTTTATATGTTCAGGAAATATTTCTTTAATATAAGCTCCACCATGTAAATATATAATTATATCATTTGATGAAACTCCAAACTGTAAAACATAATTATCATTAATTTTAAAGTGATTATAATTATTTAAAAATGAATAATCTCTAGAATTAGCTAAAATATCCATAAATTTATTCGCTTCTAATTTATCACAAAAATATATTTGCTTTGGCATAAATCACCTGTTATCATATTTTTTCTTTAAATTAACAATATAATCATAGACATATTTAATCCATTTTTCTAATATTGATTTATCTTCATCTGTATATTTAAAATCTCTATTAGTAAAATCAATAATTGATTTAATTTCATCTAAAGATGGATTATATGAATCATTTTCTAGCAAACGTTTAACTAATTCCATCTCACAACGCTCATATATTTCTTTATTCTTTTCTGTAACAGAAATTGCTTCATTAATATGATTTATTGCAGCATCTTTCAAATTTAAGACATAATTAGCTAATGACATAAAGAATAACATTTGTCCTTTAACGTAGTCATTTGATGCATATGGTAAAATAACTTGAAAATCTTTAATTACCACATTAGCATTAAGTGTATATATGTTATAGAACATTCTTGCGAATAAATATCTAGAATAATATCTATCATAAATATATTCCTTATCATCATATGTTTCTTTTATTTCATTTAAAGCTTTCAAAGCACTATCCGGATTATTATTCCATAAGTGTAATAAAGCAATTTCTCTTTTAAATGCTGCTACATAATTGATAATAAATCTTGGATAGTTTTGACTAGAAATATATTTATCTACTACATATTTTGATTTAGTTTCTTTTGATTTGTCATCAAAATCACCAAAATCATCAAAGTCATCGAAATCATCTGGTTCATTATTAACATTATTATCATTATCTTCTTTTAATGTTGATAATAATAATTCAATGCCTTTATTGATAGTTTTTTCTGCAGCATCAAATTCTAATTTATGATAATGAATCTTACCAATTATTAAATCAACAACACCTATATCATAATTAAATGCGCCATCATTTGCTTCATTTAATTTTTCACATAATCCACTATATTTAATACTAGATTCGATTTTACCAGATTTTCTAAATGTAAGGCATGCCATTTTTTTAAATTCTACTTCTAGGTCATCTGGCAGCTTGTCAATTCTTTCTTTTCCTGCTCTATTAACTCTACCGATTAAATCGCCTGCTTCTATAAATTCTTCACAAATATATAAATAATCTACCATTGCTACAACATATGAATAATCTGTGTCATTATCAATTGTTTCAGTATATTCTTTTACAAATTCAGTAAAGCCAATCTTCTTTAATTTTTTATATGCATCTTTTTGATTATATAAATATTTTCTATATCCTACTAAATAATTTTTAAATATTTCTGATTTAAATATTTGTTTTAAATTAACACCTGATTTGATTCTTTTTAATCCAAGCTCATATACTTCATTAAAAAAAATTTTAAACGCTTCATTCTCGCCTAATATTTTTTCTCTATTTTTAGCGAAATTTGTATCACATAATAATTCAGTAGCTCTTTTTAAATTTTTCTTTTCTTCATTTTCAATTAAGTGAGTAATAAAGTATCTACAAGTATATGTAGTTAATGAATCTTCTTCAATTGATTCTTCATAATGATTAATAAATAAATCATGGGCATCACCTAAAATAATATGAAATGGATCGAAGCTATCTCCTTCTAATAACCAAGAACGTAAACTTGTGTGAGTTATTTCTACTGTTAAAGATGAAAACTGATTTTTAATATTAGAGCCTTCAGCATCTATGTTTATATCGTTTTGTTCTTGAGCATTTAATCTATTAATTTTTATGTAATTATTAAGTAATACAAATGTTTTATTTACTATTTCTTCTGGGCTTTTTATTTCATTACTTCCTAATACATTAATAATACTTGAAATAGATAATACCTGCTTTTGAACTAATAATATCATTAATACCTTTTTAGCATCATCATATGATAAATATTTGTTTTCATTAAATGTACGCTTAAAAAATTCAGAATACATATTTTTAATACCTTTAGGTAGGTTATCAATTACATAATTAATATCTCTTTTTTCATCTTTTATTTCAGATACAACATTTTTTGCGTAAAAGAAATTATGTTCAGCCTTTTCAATTATTTTTTCAACAAGCTTATTATTGGAATTATCATTTAAATAATCTTTTAATGTATCCTCTAAATATAATTTAATTGCTTCATCAACTTCTTCTTTTGTTTGTTTAAACACATCTACTCTAATTATAGGATTATATACTTTATTAATATCTTTATCACTTGTAATTATAAATTTAATTCCAAGCTTTGCAGGTATCATTTCATATGCTAAAAATTTAGGGAAATAATCTAGGTCCTGTTCATTAGTAATATTACTTATACCATCAATAACAAAATATATTCTATCAGGCTTTTTACTAATACTTGATAATGGTTCAACAAACAAATAATCAAATATTGCAGATGAATCCTTTTCTTCTATATTATTAAAAGATTTTCTTTGTAACTTTAATGCATAATCAGGAATATAATTAGCTAATTCATATGCTAGAGTCATTAATATTCTTTTAGTATTACATCTATCATAATTATTATATTTACAGAAATTAATTCCTAATATTAGGCTATTATTATCAGCATAATTTGCAATAAATGTAGATTTACCACTACCAGAATCTGCAATAATTAAGGCTAAATCACCTTTATTATTTTTAATCCAATCATCTAATTCTTGTCTAATTCTATCATAGCCATAAGATTTGGCATTATGATCAAAATACATATTTTGAGGAATTGGTTTTAATCCTTTATATAGTCTATGATATCCTGAATTAGAATCAATTTCTTTATCATTAATACAATTAATTAATGCGTCAAAGCCTATTTTATATTCATCTTCATTTATTTTGCCATCTTTAAATGCTTCAAGCATCTCTATTTGTTGAATAGTACATATAGAAATTAAAGGTTTAACCTCTTCTAATTTAATTGGAATAATTGGTTTATCAAATTGTTGTGCATAAGCTATTTCTTTTCTACAATATCCCTTATCAGCAACAGCTCTTTCAGACATTATGAATACTACCTTATCGCACTCTTCTATTCCTCTTTCAATTTCTTCTTCCCAATCTACTGTTGGATGTAGGTCAATTTTATCTAGCCAAATTGAAATATTATTCTTTCTTAAATCAGAAGCAAATCTATTTACATATGGGCAAAAATCATTATGTGCATAGGAAATAAATACTTTCTTTTCTCCCCTATTTCCTATCCACTTATGTAAATCAAATTCCATTTTATTCACTCTCCCCAATAAAATATGAATATACAAATCTTTCTAATTTTTTAATATATTTATCATCTGCTAAAGTAAGATTTTTTTCATATCTATCTTCAACCATTTCAATATCTGTATTGAATATATATGCCAAAGAATTATCCCACATATCTTCTTTTTTTAGCATGTCAAAAGTAGATATAATATGTTCATATATTTTAATAGAATCAGCTTGATTATCCGCTTCCTTTTTAGCTACTTTTCTTTCTTGAATTCTTTCTATTACCTTATCTTTATTTGGGCAATATACATATAACCAAATAGTTACTATATCTAAATTTGATTTATCAATTGCATCTTTAATCCAATCACGTCTAAATTTTTTATGAAATGATGCATCTAATAAAATCTGATTACAATCATTAAGCTTTTCTATACTAATATCAATTGCTTTTTTATATCCTCTATCTCTTAAAGATTCATCTAACGAATTATCTGCAGTATATGATTCTCCAACCATTTCACGCTTAATTTTACCTTCAGATACTAATTCCATTTTAAGCTTATCACATATTTTTTTACCAAGCGTAGTTTTACCTGCCGCTGTGTGACCACATAATACATATAAATACTTAGTCATTGTATTCCTCCCAATTTATTGAATTAATTAATTTTTTTAAGCACTCTTTTGGATAATTTATTGATTCTTCAAGTGAGGCAACATTAGGTACAATAGGATATACATTTTTCAAATTAAAATTAGATTCCATTCCCCCACAAATAATTATATAATTTTTGGTTGCTTTTAATACACCATTTACAACCTTACCTTGGAATGTTTGTGAATCAAAATGACCCTCTCCTGTTATTATATAATCATATTTTTTTACTAATTCATTTAATCTAATTTTATCAAATATTAACTCTGTACCACTAATTTCACTTGATTTAAAAAAACAATTTATTGCATATGCTACACCACCTGCAGCACCACCACCTAAATAATCATCAATCCCAGTTATTTTTTTAATAATTGGAAATACAGATTTAGCATTATTATCTAATGTTAATATATTTTCATTATCATTACATTTTTGTTTTCCATATTTTAATATAGTTCCTTCAGGACCAAAAATAGTAATTTTAACATCGTTTACTATTATAAAATCAATATTATTATATTTATTTAATTCACTAGAATCAATTTTTTTGACTAAAGATAATTTATTATTTGATAAGAATTTAATTATATTATTATCCTTATCATAAAATTTAGCACCCATTCCTTCTAAGAATCCAAAACCTAAATCAACTGATGCAGTACCGCCAAGCCCTACAACTACTCTTTTTGGATTACAAATTTTAATCGCATCAACTATAAATTTTCCAAGCCCATATGAACTTGCATTATATGCACTTTTAATACCCTTTAATTTTTGAAGTCCACATACTTCTGCCATTTCAACATATAATGTATTATCAGATTTATCATATACATATCTTGCCATAGATTCTTTATTTAAGGCATCTATACAAGAAATCTTATTTGAATCTATTTTTAGAATATATGATATAGCCTCAATAAAGCCTTCTCCTCCATCAGATACAGGATAATAATCACATAATATGTTTTTCTTATTTAATTCTTCTTTTATAATTGAACCTATTTCATTTGAAGATAATGTTCCTTTAAATGAATCTGATACTACAAGACATTTCATATCTTTTCCTCCGTAATAAAATGAGATAATACAAGCTTTTTATATAGCTTATCATTTTCTAATAATTCTTGATGTGTTCCACATTCTAATACCTTACCATCATCTATAACATAAATTGAATCAGCTTTATATATTGTAGATAATCTATGGGCAATAATAATTGTAGTTTTATCTTTTCTTAAATCCTCTATAGCTTCTTTTATTTTAAGCTCACTATAAATATCTATATTAGATGTAGGCTCATCCATAATTAAAAATTTCCTATTTTGAATCATCGCTCTACAAACTGATATCATTTGTAATTGGCCATTTGATAGCTTATTAGATGATGAATCAATTATTTCATTATATCCGTCCTTTAATTTCTTAATTGATGAATCTAGACCTATTTTTTTAGTAATTTCATATACTAAATTAATATCATAATTACTATTTCCATAAGTTAAATTTTCTAATATAGTACCACTAAATATCCATGGTTCTTGTGATACATATGATATCTCTTTTAAAAACTTATTATTTAGATTTCTATATTCGCATTCATTAGCATAAATATTTCCATCATAATTACTATATAATCTTAAAAGTAATGATATAAGTGTAGTCTTACCACAGCCAGTATGACCTACTATCGCAGTCATACCATTTTTAAATGATGTAAAATCAATATCATTTAATATTTTCTTTTCACCATCATACGAAAATGATAATTTAATAGTTTTTAATATAGATAAATCTAATATTTCTTGATTTCCATAATTAAAATCACTATAGTCATCATTTAAAAATTCATTTATTTTTTTAAATGATGCATATGAATTTGAAAATTCAGTAAATGAATTAGATAAATCTCCTACAGGATCTGCAAATTTCTTAGAATATAAAATAAATGCTGAATATATAGCAATTGTAGTTATACCTAAATTAACAAACAATAATGCCATAATTGAAATAATAACAATACAAGAATGCTGTATTAAATGAGAAAAAGGAGATATTGACGAACCATATTTTTCAGCTGTTAGGGCTGAATTAAAATACATATTTCCTTCTTTTTCTAATCTAGCATCAAAATCATTTTCTAAATTATATGAATCAATTACTATTTTTCCATTAATCCATTCTAATAATTCATTTTCATAATTAGATAAAGAAACTGATTTTAAATAATACTTCTTTCTCATTATTTTAGATATATAAAATGTTCTTATAAATGATAACAATAAAGGAATTAATAAAAATATAGATAAAATAGGTGAAATAATTAAAGAACAAATTAAGGCACCAAGAATAGATACAATATTTACAATCATTGAAATAACATTATTAGATAATGACTGAGAAATAGTATCTGTATCATATAAAATCATTGATGTAATTTTTCCTATTTTAAATGTTTGTAATTTAGAAAAAGGAATAGTTACAATTTTATCATATATATCTGATTTTAATTTATAAGTCATTACTTCTGCAATATATCCTAAAAGTAATGAACCAATAAAAGAAAATAAGAAATTTGAAATATATAGAATAATTAAATAATTACAATTTTTTAATACATGATTAATATCATTAATATTTTCTGTTATATCTTTAATATAAAATGGCACAATTACTATAGCTATTTCAGCTATTATTATTAATAATAATGAAAAGAAAAATAATATCTTTTTTCCCTTTAATAATTTAAAAATACTTTTAATTGTAAAAAAGAAGCTAGAATCATTATTCTTTATTTTTTCATATTTTTTAAATTTATTTATTTCCATAATTATTCTTCCCTCTCTAAAATTAATTCTTTGAAGAAAGAATTATTTTTCAAATCATCATATGTGCCTGAATTTATGTTACCATAATCATCTAATATTATGAAATAATCATCATTATTTAATATTTTTTGATTTGCAGATATTATAATAATATCTTTATAATTATTCTTTATTCTATTCAATATTTCATTTTCAGTTATATAATCTAATGATCCAAATAAATTATCTAAAAATAATATTTTAGGTGATTTTAATAGTGCTCTTGCAAGCAATATTCTATTTTTTTCACCTGTACTTACTCTTTTTTGTACTCCTCCTATTATTTCATTTAATCCTTTTTCTTTTTCATTTATAAAAATATCTGCCATACTTGAATTTATAGCTAAATCTAATTCTTCTTTTGTATAACTTCTATTTAATGTAATATTATATAAAATTGTATTTTCAAATAAATAATCATCCTGCCATGAAAAGCCTAAATCATTATTTTTATATTCCATTATATTTTTATTATCTAATACGACATGACCTGAATCAATTTTATATAGGCCTGATAATATTTTTATTAATGTCGTCTTACCTGATGCGATTGGACCTACTATTTCAATATTAGTTTTATTTTTAATATTTAGATTAATATTATTAAATGAGAACTTTTCTTGATTTTTATATTTAAATGAAACATCTTTAAGCTCAATGAAGTTATCACTTCTATAATCATCAATAATTTTTGTATTAGAATTAAATTTATATGAATTAATTCTTTCATTTGCTGATATTCCTCTAGATACAATAATTACTAATTTAGACATAGAAAGTGATGCGTGAGATATTATTGCATAAAGACTAATAAATGATAAATAATTACCAATTGTAATATCTACATTAATTGATTTAGCAGATAAATATAAAATAATTACAAATACTAAATTTAAGATAGCTGAAGTTAAAAGGTTACTTAAATTAGATAATATTATAGATTTATAAGAATCATTAAATAATTCTTTATTTTTCTTATTAAATTTTATCTTTTCTTCATTTGAATTATCATATATTCTAATTTGTTTTGCACCATAATATGATTCTCTTGTATTAATATTTATTTTTGTATAATCATTTTGAATCTTTTTAGATAATCTAACTCCAATTGCTGAAAATATTAATATAATACTAACAACTAAAGGAATAGATATTAATAGTGGCATAGTTATCTTTATTGAATAATATATACATAAAGATAGAGAGCCAAGTAATAATACAGGACATCTAATACCTAATCTTTGTAGATTTTGTAAGAATAAATAATAATTATTAAAATCAAGATTTAGTGTTGTTATTAAATCATTTTTATCTAAATTAGAAAAAGTATAATTATCTAATTTATTAATCATTTTAACAAATTCTAATTTTCTTCTTCTAACTATTCTATTCGCATTTAATGATGCTAAATAATTTCCTGAATAATTTAGGATAAATGCGACAATTATAGATAATAATACAACTATTATTAAAGTAATTGTTTTATTAGTAATACCATCACTTATATATGTATCAAAGCCCTGTGATATAAATATAGGAATTAATAATTCAACTAAAGAGCCTGATACCTTTAATATAAATACCAATAAAAATAATAATTTATCAACCTTATCAAATTTAGCTTTCATGGATAATTAATCCCTCTTCCATAAAGGATGGCTTTTTTATATCTAATATTTCTAATATAGTAGCTGCAATATTAGCTAATGACCCTTCCTTTTTAAGCTTACATGGATAGCCATATATTCCAAATGGAACTAGGTTTAGAGTGTGTGATGGATTTAATGTTTTATTCTTTTTATATACCTCTTCTATGTTTCCATGATCTGCAGTAATAATTAATACAATATTATTTAATTTACAATATTCATAAATTCTTTTAATACATTCATCTACTATTTCTAAGGCTTTTATGCATGCATTATAATTTGCAGTATGACCTACTAAATCACAATTTGCAAAATTTAATAATGTAAAATCATAAAAATTCTTATCATTTTCTTTTATGAATGTATCAGTTATTTCTTTCGCTTTTAGCATTGGATAATCAATATAGCTATTAACTGAAAGCGATGGAATTAAAACCTTTTTACAGTTTTTAATTAATGGATTTTCTATACCATCATATTTTTTAGCACCATCAAAGAAAAATGTTACATGTGCGAATTTTTCAGTTTCAGCTATTCTTAATTGACTTTTATTATTAGCTTCTAATACCTTAGCTAGTGTATTATCTAATGATAATCTTTCATATATAACATTACCATTAACTGAATTAGCATAAAATAATAAAGAAATAAATTTAATATCTACATTTTTAGAATTAGGTAGGTATTTCTTTTGTAAATCAACATTTGATAATATAGATGAAAATTCAATAGCTCTATCAGCTCTTAAATTTAAATGAATTACAATATCACCATCTGTAACCTTACATGAATCCCCAAGTGTTTCATTATATGCAGGTCTTATATATTCATCAGTAACTGGTAAATTATTTTCTTTTAAATATTTATATTCATCATGTAAATATTTAATCGGATTTTTAAATGAATTACCTTTATGAGATATCATTGTATCATATGATTTTTCTATTCTATTATAATTAGATGTTCTATCCATAGAATAATATCTACCTGAAATAGTTGCTAGTGCTCCTACATTTAATTCCTTAAATTTATCTAAAAACATCTTTATATATTTGGGAGATGATTGAATAGGTGTATCTCTTCCATCTGTTATTGCATGAATAAATATATTATTAAAATTTAATTTCTTAGCTATTTCTAAAAAAGGATAAAAGTGATTCATATGTGAATGAATACCAGCATTGGATACTTGGCCTACAAGATGTATCTTTTTGTTATTTTTTATTGCATAATCAAACGCATCTAAAATAACCTTATTTTGATAAATATCTTTTGATTTAATCTTTTCTTCAATAAATGCGTATGGTTGCATTGAAACATAGCCTGCACCTATTGTCATATGACCAACCTCAGAACTTCCTGGTTCACCTTTTGTTAAACCAACAAATTCTTCTGATGCGTTTAAATAAAGATGTGGGTTATTCTTATAAAATTTTAATATGTTAGATATATTAGCTTCTTTAACTGGATTACCAATAGTTTTTCTTGTGTGTCCAAAGCCATCTATTATAACTAACGCTACCCTTTTTTTATTCATATACTATAACCTCATTTATTATATAAATTATATCATTTCATCATTATAATTACAATTATAATGAAAATAGAAAAAAGCCATATAGAAATACTATATAGCCATTATAACTCTATTTATTATTTAATAATTCTTTAGCATGTTCTATTGCATAAAGTGATAATTTATCACCTGATAGCATTGTTGCAATCTCTTCAACTCTTTTATCATAATCTAGATCTATTACCTTTGTATAAGTTCTATCATTTATTTCTTCTTTATAAATAAATTTATGATAATCTCCCTTTGCAGCAACCTGAGGTAGGTGAGTTATACAAATAACCTGTAATTTTTTAGATATTTCATACATTTTATCTGCAATCTTTTTTGCAGTTATACCTGATACACCTGTATCAATTTCATCAAATATCATTAATGACACATCTGTTTTAGAAGCAAAGAATGATTTAAATGCTAGCATAATTCTTGATGCTTCACCACCTGATGCTACTTTATGTAATAATTTAAGTGACTCACCCTTATTAAAGCTAACTAAAAAATCACATGTATCTATTCCATTAGCTAAATAAACATTTTTATTAAATGGATCACTAATATCTGGTATATTTAAATTAATTTTAAATATAGCATTAGATAAATCTAGATCTTGGCATTCTTTAATTATAGATTTTTCCATGTTTGAGGCAATTTTTAATCTATATTCGTGTAATGCATTGGCATTATCTTTTAATACATTATGATATTTTATTAATTCATTCTTTTTCTCTTTTAATAATTCATCATAATTATTAACCATTTCAATATCTAAAGATATCTTTTTATAATAATCAATTAATTCAATAACGCTCTTTTTATATTTTTCTTTAGCTTTATTAATATCATTTAATCTTTCTTGTTTAATATTTAATTCTTCTTCATCATAATCTAATGATTTAATCTCTTTAGCTATTTCATCTTTTATTTCAGATGAAATATAATATGTATCTAATAATTTTTCACTAAATTCAGAATATCTTGAATCATATGCTGATATTTTTTCAATTAATTTAGCTGCATCATAAATATTATCTAGGGCACTAAATTCATTAGATTCTAAGTTAGAATATGCTTGATTTAAATTAGTAGATATCTTATCAAAATTCTCTAATTTTTTAATTTCTTCTTCTAATTCCTTATCAATATTAGGATATAGTTCTAATCTTTCTATTTCATCCTTTTCATATTCTAAGAATTCTAATCTTTCTAAAGTTTCCTTTTGTCCGGTTAATACCTTATCATAGATTTTATATGCTTCATTATAGTCATATAATGATTTAACATATAAATTCATTAAATTATCAAATTTATTATCTAGCTTAGGATCTACTAATTCTAAATAATTATCAGGATTAAATAATTTAATTGTATCATTTTGAATATGTATATCAGCTAATAGCTTTGATATTTGTTTTAAATATTGTAGCGTTATAGCCTCACCATTAATTTTAATTTGATTTTTTGAATTAGATATTATTCTTTCTATAGTAATATCTTCTAATATTTTTATGTTAAATTTTTCTAATAATTTATTAATTTTATCGTTTGATGAAAATACTCCTATAATAGTTGATGAGGTTGCACCATCTCTAATCATATCATTATCAGCTCTTTCACCTAATAATAAATTGATTGTATCAATGATTAAAGATTTACCAGCACCTGTTTCACCTGTTATAACAGTCATACCAGAATTAAAATCTAATTCTATATCTTCAATTATTACGAAATTTTTAACAATTAATTTTTTTATCATAATTATTCCTCTATTGATTTAATAATATTTAAATCAGGATTAATTCCTCTTTTGATTAAAGCTAAGAATTCTTTATTACCAGAACCACCTAAAATAGGAGATGGCTTTAATTTAAATATATCTAGGTTATATTTATTTAGCTCTAATCTAACATTTTCTATTATTCTAATATGATCTTTTCTATCCTTAACTATTCCATTTTTTATTTTTACATTACCTATTTCAAATTGTGGCTTAATTAAGCATACAAATAAAGTATTATCAAAAATAAAATTATTAATTCCAGGAAGTAAATATTCTATAGATACAAATGAGACATCCATCACTAATATATCAGGCTTTTTATCTAATGAATTAATATCTAAATCTAAAATATTAGTATTTTCCATAGATATTATTTTTTCATTATTTTTAAGTGATTCATGTAATTGATTAGAACCTACATCTACTGCATATACAAGCTTAGCACCATTTTTAATAGCACAATCTGTGAATCCTCCTGTAGATGAACCTATATCTAATACTATTTTATCCTTAAAATCTAATTTAAAGGCATTTATAGCACCTTCAAGTTTAAATCCACCACGTGATACATAAGGACATACATTTATAAGTTCTACTTTATGTATACCATCAATATCATATGATGATTTATTTATTATTTTTCCATCAATTAATATATGAGATGCTTCTATTTCTGTTTTTGCTTTATTTCTTGATTCAAAATAGCCATTTAAAACTAAATATTGATCTAATCTCATTAGGATTCACTCTTAAAATCTTCTAAGCCTGCTTCAGTCATTTTTTTAACAACTAGTTCTTCATTTTTAGTTAATATTTCATAACACTTCTTTGATAATTCTAAGCCTTCAGTATATCCTTTAACAGCTTCTTCTAATGAAATATCAGTGCTTTCAAGCTTTTTTAATGTTTGTTCTAACTCATTCATTAATTGTTCAAATGTTTTATTTTCCATTTTTTGATACCTCCATTACAGTAGATATAACCTTACCATTTTTTAATTCAGTAACTAATGTATCACCTGTTTTAACATCTTTTATATCAGTTAATATTTTTCCATTAACTCTATTTATAGAATAGCCCTTATCCATTATAGCTAAAGGATTTAAGGAATCTAGTGATGCTTTTAATATATCAAATTGATGCTTTTTCTCTTTAATGATATTAGCTATAAGCATATTTAATCTTAATGAATCATTATTTAATATTTCTCTTTTATGCTTTAAAACAGCTTTAGGATTTTTTGATTCAATAATTCTATCATAATTTGCAAGCTTTAATTTAGCTTCATTTAATATATATGTAATTCTTTTTGTTAATGTTCTTTCATAAAAGCCTATATTATCTTTTAAGGCATCTACATTAGGTGTTGCAATTTCAGCACCTGCTGTAGGTGTTGCAGCTCTAATATCAGCAACAAAATCAGCAATTGTAAAATCTATTTCATGTCCTACAGCTGAAATTATTGGGATTTCACTATTATAAATGGCATAGGCAACAACCTTTTCATTAAATGCCCATAAATCTTCAATAGATCCACCACCACGTCCTACAATTAAAACATCACATAAATTATCTATATTTGCTTTTTTTATTTGCATAACTATATTATCTTTAGCATCGTTTCCTTGAACAATTGCAGGATACAATATTACCTTAGTTAAAGGATATCTTCTTTTTATTGTATTAATGATATCTCTAATAGCCGCACCTGTAGGTGATGTTATAACACCAACTGTATTAGGAAATCTTGGAATAGGCTTTTTATGTTCAGGTTTAAATAAGCCTTCTTCTTCTAATTCCTTTTTTAGTTTTTCATAAGCTATATATAAATCACCAAGTCCAGATGTTTTAATTTCTTTTACATTAATTTGATATGATCCACTTGGTTCATATACTGTAACATTTCCTCTTACAAATACCTTCATACCATCTTCTGGTTCAAAATTAACACGTGAGGCGTATGTAGCAAACATTGTGGCAGATATTTGTGCACCTTCATCTTTTAAAGTAAAATAAAAATGTCCACGAGAATTATGCTTAAAATTAGATATTTCTCCTTCAAGTAATACCTCATCTAAGTTATGGTCGTGGTCAAATTTATATTTTATATATTTAGTTAGGGCTGTTACAGTTAAATAACGCTCTTCCATAATAATCTCCTAATTATAAATTTTTATAGATGTTTTCTAATAATCTATTATTAAATCCTGTAGCCTTATGATCACCTTGATCTGAAAATTGTTTTGTAATTTCTAATGCTTCATTAATAACAATTCTCTTATCAGTATTACCATCAATAAATTCGGCTGTAGCTAATCTAATAATAGCTCTATCAACTATATTTAATCTATTTAAAGAATAATTCTCTAATGATTTAGAAATTAAATCATCTATTCTTTCTTTATTAGATTCAACCATATCTAAAAAATTATTTACATCAGCTGTTAATTTATGTGATGCAACATCTTTTCTTGCTTCCTCTAATGAAATTCCATTAAAATCAGCACTATATAAAATTTGCATTGTAGCTATTCTTGCTTCTCTTCTTGTCATACAATTACTCCAACAAATAAACTCAAATGTATTTTAACATAAAATGTTAAATAATTAAAGTATTTTAAAAAACAAAGTGAGCCAGATTATACTGACTCACCAACTTTATTCTTTTCAAAAATGAATTTAATAAATTCATCATATGGTAAAGGTCTTGAATAATAATAACCTTGGATGTTATCACAATCAAAATCTATAAATCTCTTTGATTGTTCTTCTGTTTCAATACCTTCAATAATGGTTTCTCTTTCTAGTGACTTAATTAAATTAAATGTATTTTTAAGTACTATTCTCATTTTATCATCAGTTGATGAATCAACTAATGATTTATCAATTTTTACATTTGTAATAGGTAATATTGAGAATCTTTCAATATTAGAATATCCTGTACCATAATCATCTAATGAGAAGCTTATTCCATAATCCTTTAATTTCTTAATATTTTCTTTTGCTACCTTCTCATTTAATGAATCATAACTTTCAGTAATTTCAATATTAATCTTATCAGGAGTTACACCATATTTTTCCATTGTATAAATTATATTTGAATATAAGTATGGTGATACACAATCTATCATTGAAATATTAAATTCAATATATTTTAACCCTGATTTTTTAAAATCGTCTGATGCAATAAATTTACAGATACTTTCAAATACATAATTATCTATTTGAATAATTTTACCTGTTTTTTCAGCTTGAGGAATAAATATACCAGGAGGTATTAAACCATATTCAGGATGGTTTAATCTAACTAATGCCTCAGCCGAATAATATTTATCACTTTTTACATTATAAATTGGTTGATAATATACTAATAATTGATTGTTTTTTATAGCTTCATCTATTATAGAATCAATATTAGATATAATCTTAAATGTTTTATCTTCTTTTATTTTAGATAATCTAATTATGTTTCCATCTAAACTTAGTCTTTCACTATAATTCTTAATAAATATTAAATATTCATTATAATCTTTAAAATCCTGACATGCATTTACTAATACAAATTGTGGATTAGGTGAATATTTACCACCATTTTTCTTTAATTTATCAGTTGAATCTTTTAATTCATCTAATATTTTATCTTCATATCCAATTTCAGATAATACAATCGCAAATATTCCATTATCTAGATAAAACCAAGATACTGCATTATCTATCAATTTAAAACGTTGTGATAAATTCTTTATAACATTTTTAACATAAGATATTGCAATATCATATGTATATAGGTCATATATTTCATAATAATTTTTTATTTTAGCTATAATTTGACATGATTCTTTTTTCTTAAATAAAAAGTATTTTTTCATCTCTTTGGCAAAAGCTTTAGTATTTCCAATATTGAATTTTGAATTATTATATTCAATAGGTATTTCAATAGCGATTGAAATAATTATTGCTGATAGGGCAGATGAAAATGATTCAATTAATAATCCTTGATATAAAAATTGTATTATTAAAGAAATTATAGTAATAGGGAATATTGCAAAAATAGTTATTTTTTCCCTTAGATTGAACATAAATCTATATCTTATGATAATAAATATTGTAACTAAGAAATAGAATACAGAATTAATATATGCAGCTAAAATCCAAGGTCCTCTATGATAATATAAATCTTCTGATATATTACCCATATTATCAACATAATCATAGTAGAAAAATCCATGATTATATAAATTTAATAAAATTATTGTAACTACAAATAAAAATGGAATTAAAAATAAAATGATAAGCCATTTTTTTCTTTTCAATCTTCTTTCAAGTTCACATAAAGATATTACATAAATTAAATAAATAACTAGAAGTGAGTTTCTAAAAAGATGATAAAGTGTTGTAAAAAACATTAAAGCACTATAATTTAGCATTGGTGAAAAACAAGAGATTGCATCACATATTGTAGTTATTGTCATTGCTACAAGTAAAATCATATATACTTTTGAGCTTTTATTTTTATACATTCTTTTTGATAATGCTGCAACAAATAATGCAATAATAATCATTAAGGCAGCACCATCAAATTGATAAATGCCAATCACATTATCACCTCCTTAATTTTTTAATATAATTAATTATACTTTTCTAAAAATTCAATAAAATTAGATTCAGGTAAAGCTTTAGAGAAATAAAAGCCTTGAATAAATGAACAATCAAATTTTAAGAAATCATTAAATTCAGATTCTGTCTCTATTCCTTCTATTACAGTCTTTCTATTAAGCTCATGAATCATTTTAAATGTTGATTTAATGGCGTTTCTCATTTGTTCTGATTTAGTTAGCTTTACAAGGTTCCTATCTAATTTTACATATCTAATAGGGAATTTAGCAAATTTTTCAAGATTTGAATAGCCTGTACCATAATCATCTAAGATGAATTCAAAGCCTGAATCCTGTAAAATATTAATTCTAGTAAATAATATATCATCATAGACAAAAGGCTTTGATTCAGTAATTTCAAAATTAATATAATTTGGTTCAATATTATATTTTGTTTTTAGTCTTAATACATTTTCAACAAAGCTAGGATTATTAAAATCTGAAACAGATAAATTAATTGTAACTAAATCAATTCCATAATTTTTTAAATTAATTTCTGAAATAAACCTCATTACCTTTTCAATAACAATCAAATCAATTTGTGTTATTACGCCCTTTGTTTCTGCATAAGGTAAAAATAAATCAGGTAAAATAGTACCATATTTAGGAGATTCAATTCTTACTAGCGCCTCAGCACATGTAAATTTCTTTTCCTTTACATTATAAATTGGCTGATAATGAACATTAAAGTAATCAAATTTAATTGCTGTTTCTACTATTTCATCAATATTTGTTTTTACAAAATAATCATCTTGTTCTTTTATATTAGAATATTCAAATATACCTATTTCATTATTATTATGATATTCATCAGCAAATTTTAAGAATTTTTCTTCTGATTCAAAATCTTTAATACATTGAATAATTGTAATACTTAATTCAGGTGAAAAATCAATGTTATTTAATTTAACTACTGATATTTCATTTCTTATCATCTCAGCAATATTTTGTGCTTTTGATTTCGAATTATATACAACAGCAAATACACCATCATCTAATGAATAGAATTCATTTTTTTTATCTATTTGTTCTAATGCATTAGAGAATTGTTTTATATATGAATTAGCTCCATCAAAATTAAATTTATTAAATATTTCATTATAATTAACCATTTTAATTAATAAAACATAATCTTTATCCTTATATGAAAAGATTCTATATACATCAATTTTAAATTGATTTAAGGAAGGTAAGCCTGTTTTAGAATCTATTATTAATTCAGGAGATTCAACATTTTGTACTATAATTAAAAATGCTAATGATACTATTATCATTTCATTTAAAGATTCTTGATTTCTAAATCTTAATATAATTGCTAATATTGTAAGTGGGATAATACTTATCATTGAGAAAAATTGTGGCCACTTGAATACTCTTTTATTTCTAATTAAATGTATTAATATAAATACTAAATAATATACATCAAAGAATGTTAGCATTGGTATTAGTTTTCCTGGTGTATATATTAAATCACCTGCTGGAGATAATTTAAATTCAAATATAAAATGTGTAAAGAATGTGCTAAATATTAATGATTGTAAAATAATTATTGGAACATATAGCATAAATATATAAATAGTTGATTTTCTAATTTGATTAAATGTTTTTGTTAATCCTATAACGTATATTGTATAAAAAAAGATAATAAAATATCTTAATGAGAAATGAATTATATGCAATAGATATGATATATAAAAATTATGATCAATGCTTGATATATTTAAAGCTCTATAATTATTTGAATATATAGCTGATAATAAATCAAAAAATGTAGCTAAAAAGCATATTAATAATAATATTAAGAATAGATTACTTGATTTAGCTTTATTCATACGTCTTAAGAATACTGATATTGTTAAAAATGCAAATAAAAAAATTGCTGCCACATCATAATATATCATATATTCTAAAAATATAAAGCTTAAGAATGAATGCATATAATCACCTCCAATCTAAAATTTAAAATCGAATAATTCTTAATTAATTATAACATAGAAAAAACAAATATTGTAGATTGATTATTTAATTAATTATTAAATAAAGTATATTATTTCAATTTTTTGATAATTTTAGGTATATTTTTAATAATTTCAGTGATTGTGACTGTCTCACAACATGCTTTTAGATTTATGGCTGCTTCTTCTAATATATAGCTTGCAAGAGTAGATATTTTATATACAGATTCATTTTTTAAATATGCTAATAAGCCAGATAATATACCAGATAATGCATCACCTGATCCTGCTTTTGCTAAAGAGGTAGAGCCAATATAATTAATAGCTATATCATTATTATTTACAATAATTGTTGATGCACTTTTTAAAACTAATGTAATATTATATTCTTTAGCAAATTTAATTGCATAATCAATTGGATTTAATTTAATATCACTTACTTTAACATTAATTAATCTTTCAAATTCTTTTAAATGAGGAGTTAATATAACTTCACATTTTTTATTTTTTAATATATCAACTCCATATTTAGCAATTGTATTAATTCCATCAGCATCTATTAATAATCTTTTAGTATAGTTATTTAATAAATATTTAATTGATAAATATAAATCTAAAGATACACACATACCCATTCCTATTGAAATAGAATCACTTCTTTTAATAATATCGTCTAATATCTTTTCATCATATTTTATATGACCATTATCTTCAGGAATTTTATTTACAATTAATTCAGGGTTAGTTAATGCATATAAATTATATACTGATTCAGGAACAAATAAATTTTGATATCCTACACCCATTTTAAATGATAATAATGCTAAATAGCTTATTTTAGATGCCCCAGGATAATTATTAGAGCTTGCAATAATTGATGCTTTTCCATATGATGATTTATTTGTATTTCTTAACCTAATAGGAAATATATTCTTAAAATCTTCTTTTTCTACAATATGAATATATTCATTAGGCTTTATCATATTAACTTTTACAATCTCAATTTTTTTATAAGAATCTAAGCCATCATCTAATAACATTCCTGTTTTTATATATTCTACAGTTATACATAAATTAGATTTAATAAATGCTCCATAAGATATACCTGAATCTGCATCTATACCTGATGGTATATCTAATGATACAATATTTTTATTTGAGTTATTAATTTTATTTATTATATCTATATATTCATTATTTAAGCTTCTTTTTAATCCTATTCCAAAGATTCCATCAATTATTAAATCATATTTGCTAAAATCAATTTCTTTAACAATTTTACCCATAAATTTATCTAAATTAATTAAGGCATCATTATTTTTAATTTCAGATATTATATATGCTTCAACATTAATATTTAAAGAAAGAAAATATCTGCCTAAAACTAATGCATCACCTGCATTACCACCACTACCTAAAACTAATAAAACATTTTTAGGATTATAATATTTTAATGTTTTTTTAGCCATTTTTATTCCTGCATCTTCCATTAAATCATATGATTTAATTTTTGATTGTGTAGCTAAATCAATTCTTTTCATTTCTTCTTTTCTTAATGCATACATATAATTATCACCTACATAAATTATATATCTTAAAAAGATATATTACAAATTTTATAAATATGTTATAATTTTTTTGAGGTGATTATTATGGCAGAACTTGATATGACAAGAATCCCAAATCATGTTGCGATTATATTAGATGGTAATGGTAGATGGGCAAAAGAAAGAAATAAACCAAGAATATATGGCCATAGACATGGAGCTTTTAATTTACGTGATTTAGCTAGATATGCTAACTCTATCGGTATTAAATATTTAACTGTTTATTGTTTTTCTACTGAAAACTGGAAAAGACCTGAAAAAGAGGTAAGCTTTTTAATGAATACACCATCTTGGTATATTAAAAGATTTTGGAAATCAATGGTAGAAAATACTACTATTAGATATAAAATGATAGGAAGACGAGATAGATTACCTAAAAAGCTATTAAATGCTATTACAGATATTGAAAAAGAAACAGAAAATCATACAGGATTAACTCTTACTTTCGCAATTGATTATGGAAGCTATGATGAAATCACTACTGCTGTTAAAAAAATTGCAGCTGATGTAAAAGATGGAAAATTAGATATTGAGGATATAAATGAAAAAACAATTGAATCTAATTTATTTACTAAGGATTATCCTCAATTAGATTTATTAATTAGAACATCAGGAGAATATAGAATATCTAATTATTTATTATGGCAAATGGCATATAGTGAATTATACTTTACTAATACATATTTCCCTGATTTTACACCAGAAAAATTCAAAGAGGCTTTAATAGATTTCCAATCAAGAAATAGACGCTTTGGTGGATTAAAATGATTATTCATAGATTAGAGCCACAAGGCTTTTGTAAAGGGGTTATTATGGCAATTGATATTGCAAAAAAATCAGTAAATGATAAAAATATCAAAAAGCCAATTTATATGTTAGGGGCATTAATTCATAATGAACACATTATTAATGAATTAAAAGATTTAGGTATTATTATTATTGATGATAAAAATAAAACAAGATTAGAATTATTAGATTTAATTAATGATAATTGCGGTACAGTTATAATATCTGCCCATGGAGCATCTGATTTAGTTTATAAAAAAATAAAAGAAAAAGGACTAGATTTAATAGATGCAACATGTCCTTATGTTAAATTAGTTCATGAAAAAATTGCTAAAAAAATTAAAGATGGATATGATATTTTATATATAGGAGCTAAAGGACATCCTGAATGTGAAGGTGTAATTACAAATAGTGATAAGATTCATCTAATTACTTCTTCTAATATTATTGATACATATATAAATAATGATAAAATTTATGCAACAAATCAAACTACTTTATCAATATATGAAATAGATAATATTTATAATAAAATTAAAGAATTATATCCTAATACAATTATTGATAATAAAATATGTGATGCAACAACTAAAAGGCAAAAGGCAGTTTATGAATCACCTTTAGTAGATTTATTAATAGTTGTAGGTGATTCTAGATCATCAAATACTAAAAAATTAAATGATGTTGGAATTAAAAAAGGATTAAAAACATTATTAATTGAAGATGTAAATCAAATCATAGATTATGATTTTAATAATATTAATTCTATTGCAATTACATCAGGTGCATCTACTCCAAGCTATATAGTAGATGAAATAATTGAATACGTGAAAAAAGTGAGACCTTAAAAGTCTCACTTTATTTTATATAATCTTTCAATACTGGTACATTATTAAT
>CAMOUB010000007.1 GCA_946626345.1 uncultured Caryophanales bacterium
AGAAGAAACTAAAAAAGAAGAAACAGAAGAAAATAAATCTCTTGTTAAAAATGATGTTTTAATGTTTATTTTTGGGGCTTTAACAGGCCTAGTTATTGGATTATTTGGAATAATTCCTGCAATATTCATTAAAAATAAAAAATATAGAAATGGTATTATAATTACATCATTTTTCTGGATAATTATAGCAATATGCTTAATAGTTTTATTAATAACAGGTAATAATGCATTCTTCTTAATATATTTTAATTTCTTTAGAATTGGAGCATGCGCTTTTGGTGGTGGCCTTGCAACATTCCCATTCCTTGAGGAATTAGGACAAACTACAGGCTGGTTTACAGAAGAACAATTAACTGCAATGCTAGCAGTATCAGAATCAACACCTGGTGCGATGGGAATAAATATGTCAACTTATGTTGGCTATACAGTAAGCTTAGCTGAATTTAATAATAATTATTTCTTAGCATTTTTAGGTAGTACTATTTCAACTTTAGGGTTAGTATCACCTTCAATTATTGTTATATTAATCGTCTCATTATTCCTACAAAAATTCAGTAAGAATAAATATGTATCATGGGTATTTTATGGACTTCGTGCAGCATCAATTGGTTTAATTTGTGCAGCTGCATATTCAGTATTAAAGGTTTCAATATTTGATGTTGTAGACCCAACTGCAACTGAAATAGTTCATTATGATTTAATATCAGCATTTAATGCGACTAAGGATTATTTTGCCGTAAATGGTGGAGCTAATTTCTTTAGCTGTATATACAAATATGTTGATTTGTTAATTAATTTTAAAGCTCTAGCAGTAGGAGCTGTATTCGCAATATTAGTATTTAAATTTAAAAAACACCCAGTAATATACATCGTCCTTGGGGCAATTGTAGGTATATTACTTCAAATGGGTAATGTTTCTTTGTAGGTGGATTATGAGTGTTTTAAAATGTGAAGATATAAGCTTTTCTTTTGGAAATAGAGTTATTTTAGAGGATGCTTCATTTGTAATGAATAAGGGTGAACATATCGCCCTTATTGGTTTGAATGGAGAAGGTAAATCAACATTTATAAAGGTTATAACTGGTGAATTATCTCCTGATAATGGAAAAATTGAATGGGCAAGACATACAACAACAGGATATCTTGATCAATATACTACATTAGAGGCAGGAAAGACTATTAGAGATATTTTAAAGAGTGCATTTAATGAAATGTATGAATTAGAGCGTGAAATGAATTCTCTATATGAAAATATGGGTAATATGTCTGAAGATGAAATGAATAAAGCCCTAGAAGATGCAGGTGAAATTGCATCTACACTTGAATCAGCAGGATTCTATTCAATTGATTCAAAGGTAGAAGAAGTTGCATTTGGCTTAGGACTTGGAGATATTGGCCTTGACCATGATGTATCTAATTTATCAGGTGGACAAAGATCTAAAGTATTATTGACTAAATTAATACTTGAAAAGCCAATGATTTTAATATTAGATGAGCCAACAAACTTCTTAGATGAAGAACAAATTAATTGGTTAACTGATTATTTAATTAATTATGAAAATGCCTTTTTACTTGTTAGCCATGATATTCCATTCTTAAATAAGGTTACAAATGTAACATATCATATGGAAGATGGTACATTAACTAGATATGCAGGTAATTATGATGATTACATGAGAATGTATGAAATCGAAAAGAGAAATCAAAATATAGCATATGAAAAACAACAAAAGGAAATAAAAGATTTAAAAGAATTTATTGCTAAAAATAAAGCAAGAGTTGCAACTACAGATTTAGCTAAATCAAGACAAAGAAGATTAGATAAAATGGAAATTATTGATAAGGCTAAAGAAGTTATTAAGCCTACATTTAAATTTAAAGAATGTGGTGCTTCAGGTAAATTTGTATTTGTTGCCGATAATTTAGTAATTGGATATAATTCACCATTATCTAAGCCTATTTCATTTACAATTGAAAGAGGACAAAAGGTTGCGATTAAAGGTGCTAATGGTATTGGTAAATCTACATTACTTAAGACATTACTTGGTGAATTAAAGCCATTATCAGGTAACTGTACAAGGGATTATAATATTCATTATGGCTATTTTAAGCAAGAAGAGGAATATAATAAAGTTACAGCACTAGATGAAGTATGGAATATGTATCCTGCTATGACTAATGCTGAAGTAAGAGGTGCACTTGCATCTTGTGGCTTAACAAGAGAAAAAATAGAATCATTAATGATGGTATTATCAGGTGGTGAGGCAGCAAAGGTTAGACTTTGTAAAATTATGCTTCAAGAATGTAATACTTTAGTATTAGATGAACCAACAAATCACCTTGATGTATACGCAAAAGAATCATTAAAGGAAGCATTAAAAGCATTTAAGGGAACTATCGTATTAGTATGTCATGAACCTGAATTCTATTCAGATATTGTAACAAATATATTTAATGCAGAAGAATGGACAACTAAGATATTATAATGGCAAGAATATGATAATAATTAGAAAAGCAAATAAAAATGATGCTAAAAGAATAAGAGAAATATATTCATATTATGTATTAAATACTGCAATTACTTTTGATTATGATATACCTGATGTAAATTATTTTATGGAATCAATTGAAAAAATTAATAATGAATTTACATATTTAGTTTTAGAAAAAGATAATAAAATAATAGGTTATTCATATGCAGTTATGTATAAGCCACGTTTAGCTTATAAGCATTCTGTTGAAGTTACTATTTATTTAGATATAAATGAAAAAGGTAATGGATATGGTAAAATGTTATATAATGAATTAGAAAAAGAACTAAAACAAAAAGGTGTAACTAATTTATATGCAGCAATAGGATATCCAATTATTAATGATAAATATTTAGATAAAAACAGTGTTAATTTTCATTCACATTTAGGATATAAGGAAGTAGGACACTTAAATAAATGTGGATATAAATTCAATACATTTTATGATTTAGTTTGGATGGAAAAGATAATTTAGGGTGAAAATATGTTAAAGGAATTTAAAAATGTAAAAACTGAATATTTGCCAGATACTGAAGTTGTAATTGATGATAAAAAATATTTGATACATGGTGTTATTAATGGTGAAGATATTTTAGTTGAAACAGACAATAAATATCCTAAATTAAAAGAAGTAATTAAAAAATCACCAGAAAGAATTAATGATGGATGTCCTTTTCAAAATGAATGTGGTGGATGCAGATTCATGCATGTAAATTATGAATATGAAAAGAAATTAAAACAAAAATTTCTAACTGATTTATTCAAACCATTTTCACTAGGTGAAATTAAATTTAATGGAATGGATAATCCATATAATTATAGAAATAAATGTCAAATGACATATAAGCTATCTAAATCAAAAAAAGTAGTAGCTGGCTTATATGAAGAATATAGTCATAATATTGTTACAGTATCTAATTGTATGCTTCAATCTGAAAAAGCAAATGAAGTAATACAAGTATTAAATAAGGTTTTAACAAAAAATAAAATTACTCCATATGATGAAAAAACAAGAACAGGAATAATAAGACATGTCTATATTAGATATGGCTTTAATTCAAAACAATTAATGCTTGTTATTGTAACAAATGGAGAATTCTTCCCAGGAAGAAATAATGTTATTAAGGATTTAAATAAAGAAAATTTAGGTATTACAACAATAGTTCAAAATTATAATTCTAGAGATACATCTATAGTTTTAGGTGATAAAGAAAGAATACTTTATGGTCCTGGTTATATTTATGAATATGTATCAAATTATAAATTTAAAATATCTCCTAAATCATTTTTCCAAATAAATACTAATGGAATGAATTTAATTTACAATAAAGCAATAGAATATGCAAAAATTAAAAAAACAGATATTGTTATAGATGCATATTGTGGTGTAGGAACAATATCTATATTTGCATCAAAATATGCTAAAAAGGTTATTGGCGTTGAATTAAATAAAAATGCCATAATTGATGCTAAGATAAATGCAAAAATTAATAATATTTCAAATATTGAATTCTTAGCAGATGATGCAACTAATTTTATGACTCACCTAGCCAAAGCAAAAGAACATATTGATGTTGTTATAATGGATCCACCAAGAGATGGTTCTACAAAGCAATTTATAGACGCAATTGGTTATTTAAAACCAAGAAGAGTTATATATGTATCATGTGATCCTAAAACTCTAAAACGTGATTTATATTTATTCTCAGATAATGATTATATTATAAAGCATATAGAGGGTGTAGATATGTTCCCAAGAACTCAACATATTGAATCTTTTGCGATACTAGAACGTGATACAGAAGTAGATGAATTAGAAGCATTAGTAAGAAAAAATAACACAAAAAAATACAATGAAAATAAGATAAAATATATTCCAAAAGCTGATATTGAAATGATGAAAAATGACAAATATGAAGCTAAAGGATATATTAATAATAAAAAGAAGAAATATTAATTATTAAGGCATCAAAAGATGCCTTTTATTTTTACATTATTGTAATAATTTATAAAATCTCTTATAATTAAACTATAGTTGCATTAGTTATAATTTATATAATAAGGGAGATAATAAATATGGATTCTATGGGAGATAATAAATATAGAAAAATGTATGATGTTTTTATATCTTATTCTGATAAAGATATAAATTTAGTTGATAAAATAATTAAGCTTTTAAATAAAAAAACAATATCAGTATATACTGTTAATAATAATTTTTTTAATACAGATGCGATAAAAAATGCAATTTCTTTATCTAGATGTTTTATTCCTTTTATTACTGAAGATTATTGTAATTCAGCTTATTGTAAAGAGGTATTAGAAGTTGCAGTAAATAATTCCATAAATAGATCAAAAAAAATTATTCCAATTTCATTTGTAGATATGGATAATATATCAAAAGATGTTATGCGACGAATTGGACATTCAAATATTATTTATATTAAAAATAATGAAGATATTATTAATGCAGTAAATACAATAGGACAAGAAATATCTAATAGGTTTAATAAAGAAAAATTATATGAAATATTATCTGAATATGCAAAGATTGATAATAAAAATAAAAAGGCAGAAACTATATCAAAAATATTAACAATTCTTTATTCCGAGTTGATAGATGATGATAACTTAACATTTAGTGCTAATAATTCTTTTATGTCATTAGAAGATAGAGAACATTTTGTAGCTTTAATAAGAAATGGAATGAAATTTTTAGAGCCTAAAGAAGAAAAAATTATAACGTTTAGATATGGTTTAGATGGTAATGGACTTAGAACTCTAGAAGACATAGGCAAAGAGTTAGAATGTAGTAGAGAACGCGTAAGACAAATTGAATCTAAAGCAATTAAAAAATTTAAAATCTATATAAAAACAAAAGAATTGTTAAAGGAAATATATCGCCTTTATAGTTCTTTATCTGAATATTCTGGTATTTTTGATGATGAATCAAATCAGGTAGTTCGTGAAATATTAAAGTCTATAGGACCAATATCAAAAATGTTTATTTCTAAAGATGATATTATAAAAAAATACTCTATGGATTTATTGTTTTCGTCAATTGCGATACAAATTATTTATTTTGATAGAAAAATAAGATATGAATGTGAAGATGTTATAACACATGGAGATGTGTCAGATGGTATTGCTTTTTTTTATCCAGTAGAAGAATTGATAGAAAACCAGAGACCTTATGTAGAATCATATGCATCACTAAAGGATAATATTTCTAATTATTTTGATGATGAATTAGAAATAATAAAAGAAACGCCAAAGTATATCGTTTCTAATAAAGAAATAAAATATGAAAATAAAGATAGAAAAGAACAAGAAATATTATCTGAAGATGATAAAATATTAATATCTATTGCAAGCTTTATGCAAGAAGGTAATAAGTTGTTTGATGTATTACAACAAAATAAAATTGAAGGTTCTTTCTTAAGATGCTTACTTACAAGCTACGAAAGATTAAAGGCATATTGTGATATCGTTGGAGCTACAAAAATATCAACTGAATGTATTAAAAGAATATCAGAAATTAAAAGCATTGTTGAAAAACAAGATAACAATTCAAACTCAGATTCTAAAGCAGAAAAAGGTATAAAATCATTACTAGGATTTACATTAGCTGATAGTGGAGATTATGATGTGTTTATTAGTTTTAAAAATGAAGATTCAGATTTAGCAGATCAAATTTATAATTATTGCTTAGAACAATTAGTTCAACCATTTTATAGTAAAAAAACATTACCAGAATTAGGCGATACTGAATATGCTAAAGCAATAAATAATGCGCTAAGGAAGAGCAAGCGCTTTGTAGTTGTTTTTTCAAAATTAGATTATTTAAAGTCAAAATGGGTTGAATATGAAATGGAAGTTTTTCATAACGAAATAATAGATAGAAGAAAAGATAAAGGTAGTTTTTTATTAGTTGTTACAGATGATGTATATGATTATATAATGAAAGACAATAAAGAGTGCTTAGCTGTCGAATATAGAAGATTTGAAATAATTAAAATGAGTGAATTTAAATTTAAAGCAGCTAATTATTTAAAAAATAATAGATGAAAATAAGATAAAATATATTTCAAAAGCTGATATAGAAATGATGAGAAATGATAAATATGAAGCTAAAGGATATATTCAAAATAAGAAGAATAAGAAGTAATAAAAAGGCATCATAGATGCCTTTTATTTTTATATATATCATTTTACATTTATATATTTTTATATTATAATAAATAATATAAGCGGTTCAGAAGTAAAATTTAAAAAGGGAGAGATAAAGTTAATACTTTATATTGGATAATATGAAAGGAATTAAAGCATTATTTTTTATTATAATTGGTGTTTTTATATTCTTTTTTATTATGCATTTAATCATCTATAATAATTCATCAAATAAAATAGCTAATTTTTATTCTGAAGATTATGATTATTTAATCCCTGATACAAAATATAATTTTAATCCTAAAATTGAATTAGAAACAGGAAAGAAAATAGATAAAAAAATAATCATAACATCTAATAATTCAAATGTTAGAGTTGATGGATATACAATAATTGTTGATTCTAAAATTGAAACGCCATCAAAGGTTAATCTTGATTTTTGTTATAAGAATGTAAAGAAGACAATAGAATACAACATTATAGATTCACCAATCGAAATTACTAATAATGAATTAATTTATGGCCAATCTTATTACATTAATGGTAATTATGATATTAAAATTAATGATATTGATTACAAAGATTATATTAATGTAATAAATACAAAAGAAAAAACTATTGTAATTCCTATTTCAATTGGAGAATATGATTTAGTTTTTGATAATAAGGAGATAAAGCATTTTAGTTTTAAATTTTTTGATGAAAATCTAACGAAAGTAGTTGGTTTTAAATCATATAGTGAATTAAAACAATTAGATGAAATAATAATAGATGATGGAATAGATAATATTAATTTTAGTGAATTAGAAAAAATTAAAAGGATAAATGAATTAAAAATTATTTCTAATAATTATGTTAATATTACAGGCTCTTTTATTTTTAATACAATTTATGTTTTAGATGATTTATATAGTGAATATGAAAAAGAAGAATTCTTTTATAAAATATATCCTAAATCAGGAATAGTTATTATATATCCAGATAATACTATAGATATTATTGAAAATATGGATAATTATATTCCTAAAAAAATAATAGGCTATGAATTTATTGATTTTTCAATAAAAAACGAAATAAATAAATTAAATGATAAACCAAAGAAGTTTATAGCAAACTATCTTCATATTAAATATAATTTATACATTGATAAAGGATTTAATAGTGGATACAATGTTGAATTATATTATGGTGATACATATGATTTATCTTTATTAGATTTAAAAAAAGAGAATTATTATTTCTTAAATTGGTATGATATAACTAATGATAAAAAAATAGAAGACTTAAATTTTATATTCAATTTTGAATATGATGTTAAAATTAAAGCTATTTGGGGATTTGATTATTATATTAATTATGCTATAGATGATACTATTTTAAATAAAGATTTATTTGAAAATGAATTAGTATCTATTACATCAAATTATGAAATATCTAAAATAATACCACTTAAAGTTGGATATACATTCTCTCATTGGTTAATAAATGGAGATATATATGAAAATCAAGATATTAATGATTATGCAAAAAGTGCATATGATATAGTCACTATAACTCCTGTATTTGATCCAAATAAATATAAAATAACATACTATGATTCAGCTAATAACGAATATGAAATAGATGCATATTATGATTCAAATATTAAAATGCCTGAAGTCATAAAAGAAAATTATGTACTAGATTCATGGTATTTAGAAAAATATAATAAATATTTAGATATTGAATTTAAATATAACTATGATGAAAATATTATATTAAAACCTAGATTTGAATATTATTTTGATATTGAATATATCTATGAGAATAATAGTGTGACAAAAACATATTATTCTAAAGATGATAATTATTTTTATTCAATCAATCCAATTAATGATTACATATTAGCTTGGAAAATGGATAATCAAGTATATGAATTTAATTCTAAAATTTTAAATTCTGTATTTAATAAACCAGGTTCTTATAATTGTATATTAAAAAAGACGCCTATTTATTATTTAAATTATTATGTTGAAGGCAAAAACAATTCAATTACAAAAATCAGTTATGAATGTGATAAGGAATATAATCTATACCTTCCTTCAGACTATACTAATTCGAAAGCGTCACATTATTTAATTAATGGTACAAGATATGAATTAGGTCAATCAATAAAGAATTTATCATATACGGCTGGTGAAATAATAAATGTATATATCATTTATGAATATGTTGTAGATGTAATCAGGTTATATGGAGAGGATTATACATTAAGAATTAATGGTGTAGTTAGAAATAGTGGATCATATGCATATCCTAACGATTTAATAAATATATCATTCTCGGCACCAAGTGGTAGAGAAAACGCGAGAATATCAATGATAGATGGCCTTGATCAAAATAGTTCAACATTTAATATGCCATATAATGCTGTAACAATAATTATAACTAGTGATCAAACATCTACATGCATTATTGAAGGAACTAAAATAATGTTATCTGATGGAACATATAAGAATGTTGAAGATTTAACTATTAATGATAAATTAATGTCATTTAATCATGAAACAGGAAAATTAGAAGAAGCAGTAGGCTTTATTGATCCTGAAAATCATAATCAGGTATTAACAGATGTTTATTATTTATTATTTGATAATGGAAACAAATTAGGAATATCTTTTGAACATAGATTTTTTGATACAGATTTAAAGAAATATATAATAATCAATTCAAATACAATTGATGATTATATTGGAGATAATTTCTTATTTATTGATTATTTGAATAATGAATATAAATATGAAACTGTTAAATTTATTGGATATGAAATAAAACAAGAATATATAAGATGTTATTCTCCAGTTACATTTATAAATATTAATTTTATTTCGAATAATATATTGACTGCATCAGGCGGTATAATAGATGGTTTATTTAATTATTTTGAATTAGATGATAATTATAAATATGATATAGCTAAAAAAGAAGAAGATATAGAAAAATATGGTCTATATACATATGATGATTTTATAGACTTTGTACCATATGATTTTTATGAATATTTTAATGGTGCATATCTTAAAATATCAGTTGAAAAAGGAATATGGACATTTGATGATATCATATTAGCAATTAATAAATATTTGCATGGGGTGATGTAATTTTATGGAAAATAAAATAAAAATACGAAAAATTAAATTTTTAAAATTTCTACGAGATTTTTTAATAATGGTTATTATACCTTTAGTTTTAGTTGTATTAATTGGATGGGGACTATGGCTAATAAGATCAAAAAACAATGGCTTTGATACAGCTGCTGCACTAATATCTACAATAGTATTTGTTATTATATTTGCAATTGTATCATTTGCTACATATAACAAATTAAAAACAAAACTACAATCTCCACTTGTAGATGTTTTAGCGATATTAATAATGTTAGCTATTAGTACATTTATTAGAACTTGGGTATGTACAACAAGTATTCCAGATGCTTGGTTTAATTCAACAGACCTTGGAATTTGGTTAAAACATTTTTATATGAGCATAGGTACTTTTGGATTTACAGATCTAGAATTCCCAGAAGTTCTTAGTTCAATTCCTTATTATAGAGACTTATTATATTCTTTATATTATTTATTGCCTATTAATTTAGCATTTGTATTATTGATTGTTGGTTCATATAATCTAGCCTTTGGCTTTTATTCATTTATAGGTCTACAAATTCAAATAAGATTTAAAAAATTACATTTCATAATGACATTTATAAATTGGATTAGAAAAGTAAAATATAATTATTATATATTTACATCACTTGATGAAAATAGCATTAGTTTTGCTAAAAAAATAAAAAATAAACAAGATATTGTTATCTTTTATGGTGATGATATTCCTGCATTTGATTCTAAGAACAAATTATGTAAAGATGTTGCGTCAAGTGGATTTTATTACTATCCTACAGTAGATAGTGATAAATCTGTAATTAGAAAAATATTTGGATACAAGAGTACTTGGGAAATAAAAAATAAATCAATATATATCTTTGCTTTTAATTTAAATGACAGATTAATACCAGATGAGGTTAAAAATTCATCAGAGGTTTTTGATCAAATAAGTAAACTAGAATATGGAAAAAAACAAGATCTAAATTTGATATTTTTAAATTTGATATTTAAAGATATTTTAGAAAAAATAGATAAATACATTAAAAATAAACAAGCTTCAAATGAAGAACAAACTTCAAATGAAGAACAACCTTCAAATGAAAAACAAACTTCAAATGAAGAACAAAAAGATGTGATATTCTTTAAAGAAATAAAAAGTATAATTGAAAGTTATATAAATAAAAATAAAAACATAAATGACACTTGTAAAGACTTAAATAAATTATTTAATGGACCTAATGATAAAGATATTAAAGAAAATAAATTATTTAAGATAATAAATAAAAAATTATTTAAAATAAATAAAAAATTATTTTATTTTGAAATTAAATCATACAAAAGAGGTAATATTAAATTCTTTATTTTATCAAAGGATAATTTAAATTCATCTATTTACCAAAATAAATATAATGCCTTAACTGGAAAAGTTGATCCAATATATATAAAACCAGAATTATATGTATTGTCAGAATGCGCAGTTGCAGCAAAAGAATTAGCACTAGATATAAGTTTGATTCAAAAGAGTGAACTAGATAAAATTAACAAAAAAAATAATGATCCAAATAGTGAGAAAAAGGAACAAACTGATAAGCAATTGTTATTTGGCGATATGGAATTATATATTGTTGGTTTTGGCGGTTTAGGCCAAGAAGTACTTAATAAACTATATGCAAATAATATTGTAAGTAGTTTAAGAATTGAAAAAGGAAAGCTTGTTATAGATTACAATACATTTAAAGCATTTGTTTTTGAGCAAGAAAAATATAGTGGAGATTTAGATAAAAGAATTAAAGATTATCAATCTTTATATAGATATTATAATGTTTATAAAACAAATGATACTTTGTTGAATTATAACAAAAATTTAATTTCTGATTATTTTTATTTCATCTTAAGAGCATTTAATAAAAAAATAAATGATATAGGTAATAGCATTATTAGTTTTAAATCTAAATTTAAATCTACTTTAATCAATTATAATAATGAAATTAGTATTATAGTAGATAGAATAAAAAGAATTGATAAAGAAGAATATGTAAAATTTAAATATGATTTCACTTTAGTTTTAGCTATAACTAAGAATTTAAAACGAATTTATAGTTCATTTGAGAATATTTCTAAATCAAATGTTGAAGCATCTAATATATGTGAAGCTATTAAAAAGATTTTTGAAGAAGATAAATTTGTTGATTTATGTTTAAGGGCATATCAAGAAGAATTAAATATGCATATTAAAAATAATGATTATGTTAATGAAATTAAAGGATTTAGTAATAAATATAATTATATGTTTGATGATATAAAAACTATTTTAAGATATGATAATGAAAATAGTTTTATAGATGATATGTCAAAATTAAATGACAAACTTAATACATGTAGTACACATTTAGAAAATGTTGATTCAATAATTATAAAGATATATAGAAATGAATACGACAAAAATAGTATTAAATATAATGATGTGTATAATCCACCTCATATATATTTTTCAGATAATAAAGATATATTTAAACAATTTGATGATATAACTGGTCAAGATAAAGTATATGCTGATTTAGAAAAAACAAGACGAGTATTTGTATTTACAACAGGTTCAGATGAAACAAATATTAATTATGCAAATTATTTAATTAAAGATATTAGAAAAGAATATCATTCAAAAGCATTTATACCAAAAAAAGATGGTGTTCGTACTTTATGTGATGATGCTGATATTATTGCAATTAATGTTAGAGATGCAAAAAATATATATAAAATCGATTTAAATGGTGGCGATTTTATTAGTGATGATACAAGTAATGTAGATAGAACTGATAAAAAAATATTCTTTAGTCCAATATATAACTTATATGTTATTGTGTTTGGTCTATTTGACAAAATATATGATGAATCATTAATTAATTATGATAATGATATGCTTTATAATTTCTCTTATACTAAGAACTATAATTATATAGACAGGATAATAAAAGAAAAAATACCATTTGATGGACAAAATTCAAAGAAAGAAACATTCAATGAATTAGTTAAGGATTTTAAATTTAGCGAAGACACTGGAAATTTATTTACTGAAATTAGACAAAATGTTTCTTTAATTAATTCAGTCTTTATTGAATTAGATAATGAAAATTATTTTGAGGCGTTACAAAGCTATAAAAAATTATGCGAATATAATAAAATACTCTCCATGCCACAAATTGATGATTTGTTAGAAATTGATGGATTTAATGTCTTAAAGAATAATAAGAAATTAAAAGAAATTGATGATGACAGAAAAAAACAATCAATTAAAATTTCTAATATTAAAAAGATTAAAACTTATTCTTACTTGCAGAACTATGAATCCTGGAATTCGATTCCATTGAGTCATAAAGAATCAAACTCAATGGTCGAATTATATAGAAAAGCTTTATATTTATTTTATGAATTTGTTGATAAAAATGAAATTAATACGAATGAGGCAGTATTTGAATTAATGAAATTAGAACATTATAGATGGATTAGACAACAAATTTCTGATGGTTGGAATTTGAATTTTGATAAAGAAAAAAACTATAAATATCATACGGATTTAAGAAATTTATTCGAGATTGGAATAGAAAAAAGGATGTATGATTTAATCAACATAATGTGTTCGGTTAATTTATCAACTGCATTAAATAATAATTCAAAGCAAGAACCAGGAAATAATAACTAATTATTCCGTAATAATTAAGCAATTATGCTAGTTATAAATTATGTGTTTAATAATAAAATATTAATGAAAGGAGATTATGGTATATGCAAAGTAATCTGCAAAGTAGAAAGATAGATTTAGTCTTCGTTATAGATGGTACTGGTAGTATGACACCATGCTTAGATATGGTAAAGGATGCTGCAAGAACATTTTATAAGAAATTCGAAGAGAAAATGAAAGATATGGGAAGCTCCATAGATTTATTAAGAGTTAAATTAATAGTATTTAGAGATTATGAATGTGATTCCAATCCAATGGATGAAAGCCCATTTTATGAATTACCTTTGGATTTAGCCGATTTTGAATCAAAGCTATCTAGTATAAAAGCTATTGGTGGTGGAGATGCAAATGAAAACGGACTTGAAGCACTACACTTTGCATTTAATTCGGATTTTATCGCAAGAGGATTAAAAGATAGACAAGTAATTGTATTATTCACTGATACAGATGCACTAAAGCTAGGTGAAAGAAGTGATTTGAAAAATTATCCAAAAAATATGGTTGATGAAACAAGATTTATATCTGAATGGATTATGCCAGGCCAAACATCAAAACTAAACCCAAGAGGTAAAAGATTAGTAATTTATGCACCAAATGGTACATCATATAAGGAATTATCTGCTAAGCTACCTGGAGCAAATTTTATTCCAGTAGAATTAAGTAGTGGTATGGCAGAATTTAATTTCGATGAAATAATAAGAATAATTGCAGCTTCTGCAAGTAATTAAAAGAAAAAAGGAGAAAAGAAAATGGAAAAAAGAAAAATTGATATGGTATTTGTAATTGATGGAACAGGAAGCATGGGACCTTGTATCGACAAGGTAAAAGAAGCAGCTAAAAAATTCTATCAAAAATTTAATGAACAAATGATTTTAATGGGTAGTGAGGTTACTTCACTTAGAATTAAAACAATAGTATTTAGAGACTATCAAGATGATGGCGATGAATCAATGGTTGAAAGTCCATTCTTTGAGCTTCCAATTGACTTAGCTGATTTTGAAGCATCACTAGCATCTATTCATGCAACAGGTGGTGGAGATATTCCTGAAAATGGACTTGAAGCATTACACTTTGCATTCAATTCAGATTTTACTGCGACAGGATTACGTGATAGACAAGTTATTGTACTTTTCACAGATGCTGATGCCCTAGCTATTAAAGAAAGAGAAACAGCCCCAGGATACCCTGCAGGAATGCCAGATGAAACAGGATTAATTACTGAATGGATTATGCCAAGCCAAATGTCAAAGTTAAGCAGAGGTAAGAGATTAGTAATTTATGCACCTAATGAATCAAAATATAAAGAATTATCTGCAAAACTACCTGGTTCTAATTTCGTACCAGTAGAATTATCTACAGGATTAGTAGAATTTGATTTTGACGATATTATTAAAATTATTGCTGCATCTGCAAGTAATTAATATTAAATACACTTTGGAGGTGTACCATGAAATATTATGACTATACAGTTGATTCAAAATATGAATGCTCGGACGGAAGTATAAAATGGTCTATTACAGGTAATGGAGCATATATTATAGGAAAAAAAGGATCTAATTCATTCTTTATCAAAAGAAGATTTGATCCAATTTATCCTGATAAATCTTTACCAAAAGAGATAAGAGAACATCTATTAAAGGAAATATTGCCTATTGCTAATAAGCAAAAAGAACTTCAAAAAAGAATGAAGGTATATGATACATTTAAAGATCATATAGCTGTTGAGCTTGAATTAATTGAAGGTGATATGGAAAATAGATTTGTAACTATCACATATAAATTAGATGGTCTTGGAGATGAATTCGATTATACTAAAATGAGCTTTGCTCAATTCTTAGATATGTCAAAGGAAATGGCAAATGCTTTATCTAAATTACATAAGGTTGGAGTAATTCATGGTGATTTAAAGCCTAAAAACTTTGTAATATCACAAGATGGTACTAAATATATTCCATATGTAATAGATTTTGATTCATCTTATATAGATACAGAAATACCTATGACTATTCCAGGATCTGCTGGTTATTTTTCACCTGAAGCATTATTAGTAAATGAAAAAGTAGAGCGTGCAATGGATGAAGGAATTGAGGATTTAGGACCTGTTGCAAATAGAAGTGTAATAACACCTAAGGTAGATGTATTTACATTAGCTTTAGTTTATCATGTATTGTGGTCTGGAGTATTTCCTAACTATAGTATTGATTATGATTCAGTAGCTTCTGCAATAAACGCAGGTACTCCTATTACAATATCTTCTAAGTTTAACTTGAAAATAGGTGAAGAATCTAAGGCAACCTTTAAATCATTATTAAATTGGATGATTACAAAAGATATAACTAATCGTCCTACAATGGATCAAGTAATAGAGGTATTAAATGATAAATTAAGAGTACCATCTGAATATCATGTTGGTGATGATGAATTAAATATTAAGCCAATATTATGGCAACAAGATATTTTACTTACACAACCATTTGATGTTAAGCAATTAGAAGAAGCAGGTGTAGAAGAATTCTATCCTTCAACTAAAATGGATGGAGAAGAAACTGTTAAAATCTATACTGTTAAATTAAAAGGTGATTCTAATTTATATAATTTAACAATTAATGAATTATTTGAAAAAGGTATCTTAAAAAAGGTTGAATCAGTTTATGATGAGCCATTTGATGATGACAATGCTGAATTTGTTAGTCCTGAAGAATTATTAAAATTAGGCATTATCAAAATTGAAAGATACAAAGAAGATATTACAAATAGAAATAGATATAGAATCACTAAAAGAGATATTATTTTCTCAAAAGGAATCAATTCATTGATTCAAATGGGAATAGCTAGAATTAAGCCTGTATCATCAGATGTAGATAATACATTATTTGATGAACCATATTCTAGTGATTTAGTATATAACAAAGATAGAATATTAGAGAGTAAAATTAAATCAATTAAGCGTTCAACACCAAATACATATACTGTATCTTGGGAAGGAAAAGGAGATTTTGAGCTTCCTGAGGCAACAGTAGAATCACTAGGCTTTTTAGTAAGAAAGGTGTAGTCTATGGAAAAAATTAAATTAGATAAGGAAATTAAATATAAAGATTCATTTAATGATCAACTTTCATTTTTATTTTATTCAATATTAAAAAATGAGGATGCAGATCCTGCAATTGTAAAATATATGCAAAATGGAATTGATTATACATTAATTACAGTTGCCGATGGACTTGGTGGTTCTGGTGCTGAAAGGGTATTAATTACTGATAGTGATTTATGTAAATATAAAGAAGAAATATTAAGATTAGATGATGGTTTTATATCATTAAACGTGTCAAATTGCTTTAAAACAGAATTTGATGATGTAACGAGCGAAAAATCTTATTTTGATTTATTAATGTCAGATATTAAACCCAATGAATCATATACTAATGCCTTACTTGCATCAAGAATAGTTATATTTAGATTCATTAATTATATGATTAATAATAATGTTGATTTATCAAATCCTGATGATAAGAAAAATTTAATAGATTTTATAAAAAAAGCTATTGTTAATATTAAAGAAAGATTAAATATAACTAAAAAAATTGAATTATTCTCAATATTACCTACAACATTAGTTTCAATTAGATATAACGAAACAGAAAATAAAATTGATGTAATATGGGCAGGAGATTCAAGAGCGTATATTTTAACTAAAAACGGACTATTCCAATTATCAGAAGATAATGAAGATTCAACAGGTAAAATGACTAATAATTTTTCATATGAGAGAAAAGATATTATATTAAATGTCAAAACATTTAATGTATCTGATTTTACTGATGATAATAAATTTGTATTGTTATGTACAAGTGATGGATTCTTTGATGTTTTTGGGGCAAATGATTATTTATATGATGAATATATGTTATTACATTTTATTAATAAAAATAATAATATTGTAGATGCATATAAAGAAATGAAACAAACATTTGAAAATAAATATTTAGGCGATGATATAACTGTAGCTTATAACGCATTTGGATTTGAATCTTATGATGAATTAAAATCATATTTTAATCATAGATATGAAACAATTAATAATTTATTACAAGACTTTGAAAAATATGGTAAATACATTAAATATATAAACATAGATGAAGCAAGTGTTAAAAGCTATGTTGAAAGAAGACTAAAGGATTTCAAAAATAAATTCATTACATATATTTCTGATAACCCATATAAATTTAAGGATATATTTGGAATAAATAATATATTAGAGGATAAAAATAGCCCATATATAGATAAGCTATTAACTGATAATAAAATTAATGATATTTCTTGCATTAATAATTATCTAAAAGACAAAAAAGTACTATTTAATAATCAGATTAATGGGACATATCCTGATATGTATGCATCAATTAAAGAATTAATTGAATGGTATGAAGGAAATTTACAAACTAAAGGTATTATTTCAATAATTAAAGATACTATTAATAATCTAAATAAATCTATCAACAATTTTAAGAATTTCTTTGTTGATAATAAAATGGGTGTTGAATTAACTAAAATTATGGATAAAGAAAAAATTGATGACCCTGTTGATATATTAATGGATGATCTATTATTAAATGTTAGAGAATATAAGAAAAAATCATTTAAATATTTACCTCTTTTAAATACAACTAAAGCACCTAAAAGATATAAAGATAATGAAAAGAAATTAGTTGATATAAATTGTTTATTTTTAAAATATATAGATGAATTAAATAATGAAAAGGCAACTATTGAAGCAAAGCCTACTACAATAAAAAATGACATTAAATATTATGCAGAATTAAAATCTATTTTTATTAAGATAGTTGATGTGTTTATTTTATTAAAGAAAATGATTATTGAATTCTTAGAACAAGATTATAATGACCAAAAGATTAAACTAGCTTTTATTGAAAAGGAATATATTGAAGTATATAAAAAATTAGTTAATGATAATAAGAATAACCTAGATTCAATTTTCTATTTAGATAAGATTAGTGGCATTATAACTGAAAAAGAAAGAATATTAGAATTATTAAAATCTATTGATGATAAAACATTTGTCGATACTTTAGTAAATTATATTAAAGAAAACGATGGCTTAGATCAACTTTTTTCAGCTGAAGCATTAGACGAATTTAGATCTTATTATGAATTAGGTGCTAAGGTAAGTATTAAACAAATAGAAGTATTAATTAATAACCTAAATTCTTTAGAAAAGAATTATTCTACATATTTAAAATAAAAAAATGGTGATGAAATGATAAGCAATTCAAAGAAAATGGCTTATGATATGTTATTTTATAAAGCATTAGATAAATACGTTAAAAATATAAAAAAAGATATAGATAATAAAATAAATAAATATAATGATGATCGAAATAAAAAGATTGCATTAGAAAAGAATATATCAGGTTTAAACGAAGATATAAATGCTTTAGAAAAAGACATTTCAAGCTTAAATGAAAATGTAAAAATAGATTTAGAAAATTTAGAAAAAGAAGATATAAAAATTAATAATAGAAAAAAAGATAATAAAAATATCATCATAATATCTATATTTTTAAGTATTATTTCATTTGCTATTGTGCTTTATAAATTTTTTAGAAAGCCAAGCGTTTCATCACCAAATCCATTTTTAAATTTTTTAACTATATGTTTAATATATGTTATTCCTTCAATTATAATTTTATTCCTTTTCTTTTTGGGTTATAAATTTTATAAGAATTTTGATTTTTATAATAAATATACATCCATATATTATTTTGAAAAACAAGAATTAGAGGATAAAACAAAAATATATAATTATAAAAAAGAAGAATTAGAAGAATCTAAAAAAGAAATTATAAAATATTTATATGTTGATAATTCTATTGCTTATGATAATGAGATTAAATATTCAAAAATATTAATAGATAGAATTGATAGCTATAAAAGTGCAATTAAAACAACTAAATTTAATTTAGTAGGTGATAAGGAATTTGAAACTGTATTTTATTATTTATATAATGAAGTATTTGATTCAATAGAAAAGGTATTAGAATACATAAAGAAAAATCCTAAAAAAATAATTAGAAAGGATAAAACTGAAATTCCTTATATTTTAAAAACAGAGGATTTTATAATTAATTTAAAAAATTTAATAAATGATATTAATATTAGTGTTTTATTAGATAACTTATTAGACGATATATTAAGAGATTTATATAAGCTACCTAAAGAATTATTAGGCATGGATGTAAAAAAGGATATATTAGATAAAAGAATAATTATTGATAATGATTTAATAATAGGTATTTTATTAAAGATGTATAGGTGATTTATGGCAAATTTTGATTATATTTTTTCAGTAGATGGAAAAGATTATATCTTAACTCTTAATCCAACTGAAAATGAATTATATGTTAATCGTAAAAATAGAAAATTTGTTAAATATTGTTCTCTTGAAAGATTGATTGAAAAGATTGATTTAGCATCAAGTGATAAAGAATTAGAAGATATTATTGAAAAAAATGATATGTGTGATTCATATGATTTATGCGGATATAATATTTTTATGGCTAAATCTATGCTAAAATGTATTGCCAAAATGCTATATGAATATCCATATATTAGATCAGAATTATGCTATATTGGTACAAGTATAGGTTTTGTAGATAAATTAAAGAAATTATTAAATAATGATTTATATACAATTAAAGATTTTAAAGTACAGCATATATTAACGATAGATAATATAAGAGGCTTAGTAAGTTTATTTTCTGAATTAGATATAAATTATGAAGAGAAAATAGAAAATTTTATTGCTTATTATTCATATTATTTTTCATTATTTTCAGGTATTATTTTTAATTATAATAATATGTCTGATTATGATTCATTTAAGAATAATATGAAAAAGAATATTAAAAGTGGACATAATAATAAAGAATCATATGATGAGCGTGGTATATGCTATCACGAGCTTGCTCACGCAATTGATAATGCATATGGAATAACTTCTAATCCAAATTTTATTGCCTATTATAATACATTATCTAAAGATGATATTATTAATGGTGTATCAAAGTATGCATCTAATAATATTAAAGAATTTTTTGCAGAAGCATTTTTAGAATATAATATGACAAAAATGCCAAGACTTATTTCAACTAATGTAAAAATTATTGTTGACTTTATTATGAAAACAAGGAGGAAAAGATGAATATATTTAATAGAATTATTATTGATTGGGATAAAACAAAAGATAATTTAATTGATTTAAGATTAAATAATATAAATTTAAGAAAATATGTTTGTTATTATAATAAACTCAATAAAGAAGATATTGAACTAAGAGAAAAATATACATGTTTTAATAATTTTTCATGTGATGAATGTAAAAATATTGATTCTAAGATATCAAGGGCTGAGCTTGCGTTTTCACTTGGTGTTAGTGATGATATTATTTATAATATCGAAACAGGAAAAACTATACCTGATTTAGAAGAATTAATATTATATTCGAAAATATCTAATGTACCTTTAGAAAAAATTATAGTTATAAAGGAGGAATAGTATGGAAAAGAAATATTGTAAATTATATTGTAGTATAAAAAAATTATATGCCTTAGCAACTATTGAAAATAGACAAGGAAAAGAATTAATTACTAATTTCCAACCTATTGATAATAAAACTGCTAGTGAAATCGATAATCAAGGAATTAATTCACTTCCTTTAGTTAATAGTAATTTATTAGAATCTGAAGATAACGGAAAAAGAATTCCATTATCAATTGATAGAAGTAAAAAATGTAATTTATTAAAGGATGAATTAAGATATCAATGTATTTATTGTAATAAATTAAACATATCTAAATCTATTTCAAATTCGTTTTCTATTTATTTCTTATTAGATAATTCTGGTAGTATGTCAGAAAATGATAGACATGAAGGTGAATTAGCTGTTAGGAAATTAATATCTACATTAAAAGAAATGGATAACGATTATTCATTTATTCCTTGGGGAAGTGATGCAGGATATTTATTCCAAAGAACTAAAAATATATCTGAAATAGAAAAAGGATTAAAACAATATACTGATGGTATAAGTAAATATGGTGGTTCTACAGATGCTGCAGGTGCATTTAATCTAATTAAATCCGATGTTAAATCAGAACAAAAGAACGTTATCATTATATTTGTTACTGATGGTGGCTTTGATGATGATAGAGCTGCAATAGATGCAAGAAATAAAGTTTTATCACAAAAGCAAGGAACAGAAATTATAGCAATAGGTGTAACTGGAGCAAAAGAAAAAAATATAGAGGCAATAGGAACAATATCTAATTTCAGTAAGATAGTTGGAGATTCTACTCAATTATCTAAGACATTTGTAGATGTTGCCGAATTCTTGAAAAAGAGTGGAAGAAATATCTGATTAAATCAAGAAAGGATGATTTTTATATGACAAAAAACATGTTTGATTTAGACGATTCATTATTAGAAGAAAAGAAAAGCGATTATTCTGAAGATATCAAAAAGGCAAGAGCCTTATCTATAAGAGGACAATATGATAGAGCCTTAGATATTTATAATAAAATATTAGATGAGGATTATGAAAATGAAGATGCTTTGATTGGTCTATTAAGAGTTCATTCCAAAAATTTTAGGGAATTCGATGGTAAAATTATTGAAGATGATATTTTTGCAATAGAACAAATGGCACCTGATACAACAAATGAAGAATATTTAAATTATTTATCAAGACGTGATGACTATAGAGCTAATAATGTATCTAAGAAGGATACTGAAGTTGCTCCAAAAAAGGCACCAGATGAAAAAACTCAAAAAGATACAGTTAAGGTATCAAATCCATTAGATACAAATTCAATTCCAACTTGTTATAAAAGAGATGGTAATCATGTATATTTAGGTTCATATTATGTTACAAAGACACTTAAAAGAATGCCTATTAGATGGCAGATATTATCTGAATTTGATGGTTATGCAATGATTATAACCGAAAATGTAATTGATGCAGGACGTTTTGGTAGTACAAATAATTATGAGACATCTAGCATTAGATCTTGGTTAAATAATGAATTTATTAAAGATGCTTTTTCAAGTAGCGATTTAGATAGAATTTGTTGTATTGATGTAGATAATAGTATAAAATCAACTACTGATATAGATAATAAATATCTTTGTAATAATACAAAAGATAGAATCTTTTTATTATCTGTAGTTGAAGCTAAAGTATATTTTAAAAATGATATACAAAGAATTGCAGTAGCTACATCATATGCTAAAGGAAGAGCTAATAAAACAGAATTAGGCGATTGGTATTTAAGAACTCCAAGCTTTGAAGATGGTAATTCAGCATATTTAGTAACTAATTATGGAGAAATATCTGGATATCATTATACAAATACAAAATATGGTATACGTCCAGCATGTGTTATAAAATTATAGATTATAGGTGGTGTAATTATGTATAATCCAAAACCAATTGATACATCTGATGTAAAATTATCAGATGATTTATTAGAATTAACAGAAAAAATAGCTGAAAATGTTCATGATGTATGGGCAAGAGGAAGAATGAATGAAGGTTGGACTTATGGTCCTAAAAAGGATATTGATAAAAAAGAAACTAATCAATTAGTACCTTATAGCATGTTATCAGAGTCTGAAAAAGATTATGATAGAAATACAGCTTTAGAAACATTGAAGCTAATAGTTAAATTAGGTTATAAAATAACTAAATAATAGGTTAAATTATGTAATTAATAATTTAAATATTGAAATAATAGCTAAATTAGTTAGTGAGATTAAAATAAATTTATATTCTAATTGAATAGAAGGGAAGATATATGGATAACTATTTATGCAATACGAAAGAAGATTTTATAAATTATAGACTAAATATTGATATACCTTTTTATAGCATAAATTATTCAAATGATTTTAATCCGATTGATCTATATTATTTTTTAAGAAATAGTTATGATAATAATTCAAATTATATGTTAATCTTAGGTGATTGTTATTATTATGGAGTTGGGGTTGAAGTTGACAAAAAAACTTCATTTATATTCTATGAAATGTCAGCAATGAATAATAATCCAATTGCACAATACTATATGGGTGTTGCGTATTATTTTGGTGATGATGGTATTGAAAAAGATTTTGATAAAGCTTTTGATTGGTACAAAAAGTCTGCAATGAATGGGCATAAAAAAGCTCAATATAATTTAGGGCTATGTTATTATAAGGCTATTGGTACAAAAAAAGATGATTCAATGGCATTTGAATGGTATAAAAAATCCGCAGAACAAGGTTTTGCATTAGCTCAACTTAATTTAGGTTATTTTTATGATAAGGGAATATGTATAGAAGAAGACAATGAAGTAGCTTTCAAATGGTATTTAGAAGCTGCAAAGCAAAATAATATTGAAGCACAATATAATGTCGCTTTATGCTATGAGCATGGCGATGGAATTGAAAAGAATATTGAAAAAGCAATAGAATGGTATTCATTATCTGCAAGTAAAAATCATTCAAAATCATTATTAAATTTAGGCTTATTATTTGATAATGCAGAATGTGGTGAAAGAAATATTGAAAAAGCAATGCAATTATATTCGCTTGCAGCAAATAAAGAATCTGATGCAAGTGTATTATTGGGGACCCACTATTTTTATGGTGATGGAGTGGCAGAAGATAAGGATAAGGCAGTTAAATGCTTCCTTGATGCTGCAAATATGAATAACTATTATGCACAGTATCTTTTAGCAAATTGTTATTGTTTTGGTGATGGCGTTACGAAAAATATAGAAAATGCATTTTATTGGTATAATTTATCAGCTCAACATGGTTATGCAAATGCTCAATATTCATTGGGGTATATGTATTATAGCGGCGAAGGCGTGGATAAAGATTATAAAACCGCATTAGTATGGTTAAAAAAGGCATTTGATAATGGATATACTCAATGTAAGGATTTAATAAGAGAAATTGATGGGTTAATCAAAAAACAAAATGTTAATCAACATAGTGAAAATATTGATGTGTTTTTTAGTTGGAGTCACCATAATGAAACAGATATGCTAGATGCAGAGGCTGAATTGAAAAAAGCAGGATATAGTGTTTGGCAAAGTAATAGCAAAGCAATTGGAGATTTAGATGAAGCAGTAAAAGAAGGCATAAGAAAAGCTAAAGGATATATTATATTTTTATCACATGATGCATTTTCTAGTAGTTATATTCCAAAAGAAATTGATATGATTTTCGATGTATTAAAAGAAAAAGGAATTTCAAATCCAATCAATATTAAATTATATGTCTTAGGTGACGATACTCATAGTGTTGATGATGTAATTGCTGAACTAAAAGCCCAAAAGGACAAGAATTCATTTGAAAAATTAATTAACTTAGCTATAGACTTTAATAAAAAAGAAAATCAATTATCTTCATTATTAGAATTTACAAAAATAGTAGTAAAAGATGCTTTATTTAGAGAATATAGGGATAATCAAAAAGAATCATATGATATATTTCCTGTAACATTAAGTGATGTAATAAATCAACAAAATGATGAAACCATTATTGCATCATTAACATTTGAAAAAGGATATATTAATAGAGATTTAGTAGGAAACGAAAAAAAATATAGTGTTGATGATATATTAAATTATGAAAATAAACCCATATTGATATATGGTGCAGGTGGAACAGGAAAATCATTATATTTAAAAAATTTAATTAGAACTAATTTAGATAATAATAAATTATTTTTCTATTTACCATGTTCAATAATTAAAACTAAAATAGATAATACAGATAATTTATTAGATGTTATTAAATGTATTAGTTTGAAAGAAGAAAAATATTTTCATATTAGAGAAGATTTATCAAGCATTTTAATTAATGATAAATTAGATTTTTATATTATTATTGACGCTCTAGATGAAGCATTAGATAAAGCAAAATTAATTGTAGATATGGTAATTAATTTCTATAAAAATAATAGAAAAAATAATATTCATATAATATTTACATCTAGAAATTTAACTGACTCTATATTAATAGCTAATAACAATATTGATTCTTTAAATTTAGAAATTAAAAATATGGATGATGAAGATATATCAAAATTATTCGATAATTTATTTGAAAGACAAAAGATTGCAAATAAAACAAAAGAAAACAATAAATTTAGTTATATTTCGAAAGAAGCATTTGTGCAAACCTTAGAAATATTATCAGATGATATAAAAAAGAATCCACTGTTAATATCTAATTTGATTTATATTTATTTTGTAACTAATAAATTATATAAACAAAAATATGAAATTATTGATAAATCAGAAGAATTATTAATAAAAGCATTAGAAAATGAAAGAACAATAGGAACAGACATATTTGATGTAATTCATTTATCAGCAAGAGAGATATTAACTGAATTATCATATGATTTGTGTGTTACAAATGAGCTTAATGTAATAGAGCAATTTAAAGAATATATTAAAGTGAAGAATGAAAATTTTGATGATAATCAATTAGATGATTACGCAAAAAAATTATATAATCACTTGAAAGCAAGAAAGATTATTGCAGGTAATTCAATATCACATGAAATATATAGAACATATTTTGCAGCATGTTATATTTATGATATGATTTATAAAAAATGTTTAAATAGAATAAAAGTTAAATATATTGATTTTTATGATAAAGAAATATTAACTGAAATTATTGATTCATTCTTGTCAAAAGATGAAAATGTATGGCCAACTGTTAGTGTTGATTTAATTTGTAAATTGGATTATGAATTACATATATTAAATGCTAAAATGGATGAACATAATCTATCCTATGAGACATTTGATAAATCATTAAAAGAAATGCTAAAGGAAGATGGTATTAGTAAAGAAGCATATCTTGGATTATATGAAGTGCTAAAAAAGAAATTATTATTCTTTTATGAAATTATAATAAAGTATATGAATAGAAAATAATTTTATATGTTGAGAAAAATGCTTTTACAATTTCTGTAGAAGCACTTTTTATTTGTAAAACGTTTACTTATTTTTCAAAAACGCTTACTTATTTTTATAGTTATTAAAAATTGTATAATCAAATTGTAAGTTAACTATATTTAATTTAAAAATATTTTTGGAGGTATTATATGGACGAGAAAGTTATGACACCTAAAGAAGAGGTAGAAGGATTAGTATCAAGGGCTTTAAAGGCCTTAGATGAGTATGCTAGTTTCACTCAAGAGCAAATTGATTTCATTGTTGCTAAAGCATCAGTTGCAGCACTAGATCAACACGGTGCACTTGCAAAGCTTGCAATTGAAGAAACAGGACGTGGCGTTTTTGAGGATAAGGCTACAAAGAATTTATTTGCGTGTGAATATGTAACTAATAATATGAAACGCTTAAAGACAGTTGGTATTATTAATGAAGATGATGTTTCAGGTATGGTTGAAATTGCTGAGCCTGTAGGAGTAGTTGCAGGTATTACACCAGTTACAAATCCAACATCAACTGCTATTTTTAAATCATTGATTTGTTTAAAGACAAGAAATCCTATTATATTTGGATTCCATCCAAGTGCACAAAAATCAAGTGCAGCAGCCGCAAAGGTTGTATATGATGCAGCAGTTGCTGCAGGAGCACCTAAAAACTGTATTCAATGGATAGAACATCCTTCACTAGAGGCTACAACAGAGCTTATGAATCATCCAGGGGTTGCAACTATTTTAGCAACAGGTGGTAATGCAATGGTTAGAGCTGCTTACTCTTGTGGAAAGCCAGCTTTAGGTGTAGGTGCAGGTAATGTACCAGCTTATTTTGAAAAAACTTGTAATATTAAACAAGCTGTAAATGATGTAATCATGTCAAAGTCATTTGATAATGGTATGGTTTGTGCATCAGAGCAAGCTGTTATATGTGATAAAGAGATATACGATCAAGTTAAATCAGAATTTAAGAAATATGGCGTATATTTTGTAAATAAAGAAGAAAAGAAAAAACTTGAAGCTTTCATGTTTGGTGTTAAATCAAAAGAAGATTATCCAAATGCTAAATTAAATCCAAACATTGTTGGTAAGTATGCAAAATGGATTGCTAAAGAAGCTGGATTCGATGTTCCTGATAATGCAGTTATTCTAGTTGCAGAATGTGCAAAAGTTGGAATTGAAGAACCATTAACAAGAGAAAAGCTTTCACCAGTATTAGCGATGATAAAATCAAATAGCTTAGAAGAAGGTTTAAAATATTCTAAGGAAATGGTTGAATTCAATGGTCTTGGTCATAGTGCTGCAATTCATACTGCAGATGAAAACTTATGCAAGAGATTTGGAGATTTAATCCCTGCAATTAGAATTATCTGCAATTCACCATCTACATTTGGTGGTATTGGTAATGTATATAATTCCTTCATTCCATCATTAACATTAGGCTGTGGTTCTTATGGACATAACTCAGTTGCTGGAAATGTAGGTCCACTTAATTTATTAAATGTTAAAAAGGTTGGTAGAAGGAGAAATAATATGCAATGGTTTAAAATTCCATCAAAGATTTACTTTGAAAGAGATTCAATCGAATACTTACATCAAATGAAAGAAATGAAAAAAGCTTTAATTGTTACAGATAGATCACTTGTAGAGCTTGGTTATGTTCAAAAAGTAATTGATCAATTACAACAAAGAACACCTGAGGTTCCTTATCAATTATTTTGTGATGTTGAACCAGATCCATCTATTCAAACAGTTAAAAAAGGTGTTGCCCTAATGAGATCATTTGAACCTGATACAATTATTGCATTAGGTGGTGGTTCAGCAATGGACTGTGCTAAAGGTATTTGGCTATTCTATGAGCAACCACAAGTTAATTTCGATGATTTAAAACAAAAATTTATGGATATTAGAAAGAGAGCATTCCAATACCCTGAATTAGGTAAAAAAGCTAAATTAGTATGTATTCCAACAACTTCAGGTACAGGTTCTGAAGTTACACCATTTGCAGTTATAACTGATGCTGAAGAACATAAGAAATATCCATTAACAGATTATTCTTTAACTCCAACAGTAGCAATTATTGATCCTGCATTTGTAATGAATTTACCAAGAAGCATTTGTGCTGATACAGGACTTGATGTATTAACACATGCAACTGAAGCATATGTATCTACACTTGCAAATGACTTCACTGATGGTCTTGCAGTTCAAGCAATTAAGATGGTATTTGAATATTTAGAGCGTTCATATAAAAATGGTGCAAATGATCCTGAAGCAAGAGAAAAAATGCATAATGCATCTTGCTTAGCTGGTATGGCATTTGCGAATGCCTTCTTAGGAATGAACCACTCAATGGCTCATAAGGTTGGTGCTGAATTCCATGTTCCTCATGGTAGAGCAAATGCTATATTACTTCCATATACTATTAGATATAATGGTCAAAAGCCTCAAAAATTATCTACATGGCCTAAATATAATTATTATAGAGCTGATGAAAGATATGCAGAGCTTGCAAGAATTCTAGGTCTTCCTGCAACAACAGTTGAAGAAGGAGTAGAATCATATGCTAAGGCTTGTGGTGAATTAGCTAAGAGAGTTGGAATTAAAATGAACTTTGAATCTCAAGGCTTAGATAGAGATTATTATATGTCACAAATTGAAAAATTATCATATCTTGCATTCGAAGATCAATGTTCTCCTGCAAACCCAAGAGTTCCAATGGTTGAGGATATGCAAAAGATTTTAAGAGATGCATATGATAATAAAGAATTCTTAGATTAGGAGATTATATGTTAAATCCAAAACAAAAAGCATTTTTGAAAAGCTTAGCCCAAAAAGAAAAGGCAGTTTTCCAAATTGGAAAAGATGGATTAAGTGAAAATTTACTAACTGATGTCTTAAATTATTTAAATAAACATGAATTAATTAAAGTATCAGTTTTACAAAATTCTTTTGTAGAAGAGGAAGAATTAGTTGATTTCTTTTATGAGGCAGGAATTGAATTTGTAGAGCATAAAGGTAGAACCTTTGTATTCTACATGCATTCTGATAACGCAAAAGATCCAATTATATTACCAAAGAAAAAATAGTTATAGAAATCTAGCTTTAGGGCTAGATTTTTTTATTCTTTAAAGAAAAATATAAAATTATTATACTTTATATAATTATTTATTCTGGTACCATAAAATAATATGAAACTGATACTTTCTTTAGAACCAATATAGTAATATCATTGAAACTGTATTTAGGGAGATGATTTTATGAAAAATGATTTAATTTTAAGGAAAGTAGTTTTAATTGCAATGTTTTCAGCTCTTGCATGCGCTGGTACCTTTATACAAATAAGAATGCCAGCTGGTGATTTTGTTCACTTAGGAAACTTTGTAATGATTGTTTCAGCATTATTACTTGGTGGCTTAGCTGGAGGTTTATCAGGATCTTTAGGAATGGGATTATATGATTTAATATTTTATACATCTAAGCCATCAACTATATTAAGAACATTTGTATTAAAATTTATCGTAGGATTTTTAGTTGGTTATATATTTAGATTAATTATTAAAAAAGAATTACCATCTAAAAAAATATTATTTGTATTATCAGGATTCTTTACGATAGTAGGAGTAGTATTTATAATATTATTTGTTAATGGAGATAAATCAAGCTTTGGATTTGATAATGGATTATCATCTGTTTATTCAAATATTTTTGGTACTAAAAATAGCTTTAAAATTTCACTATATATTCCTATATTTTCATTCTTATTTGGAATTGCTACAATAGTTGCTGCTATATTGTCTCATAAATTATCAAAAAGAAGTATGGCTGCATTAGTTGCTGTTTCAATAGCTATATTTATTAATATTATTGGTGAATTTGTTTTAAGATGGTTACTAGAAGGATTAATGGTATCAGATTTTAATACATCAATAGTAGTAGCAACATCAAAAATACCTGGTTCATTTATAACAGGATTTATTAGTGTAATATTATCTGTATTAATTTATGAGCCTATTTATAGAGCTATATCACATGCCGGATTTATTGAAGATAATACAAATCAAGAAGAAAATATTAATACTACAGTTGAGGTAACAAACAGTGAAAACAGATAAGATTAAATATATTGTATTATTTGGAGGGTTACTTGCAGTTATATTAATAACTGTTGGCTTAATATTATTAAATAAACTAGTATTTGATAGTGCAGAATTTAAGGCAATTAAGGATTATGCCAATATAAAATTATTAGTAAATGATTTTATAGGCTTTGGTGAAATAGTTGTAGCTATTATAACTTTTATAACATTTTTATTGTTATCAAGTAAGAAAGATGAGAGTAAATAAAACTCTCATTTTTTCTTTGTGTTTTATTATATCATTTGATATAATATAATTAGTTTTTATGGGATGTGATTTTATGAAAAAAATGATATTAATTGATGGAAATTCATTGATGTATAGAGCCTACTATGGAATGGCTGCAGGAGGTGCGCCTGTCGCTAATTCAAAAGGTTTATTTACAAATGCTATTTATGCATTTGCAAGAATGATAAATCATGTAATTAAATTATCTACATATGATAATATTTTAGTCGCTTTTGATGCAGGTAAAAAGACATTAAGACATGAATGGATGACTGATTACAAAGCCGGAAGAGCTCCTATGCCTGACGAATTTAGAATGCAAATTGCTTATATTAAACAATTTTTAGATATTATGAGAATTAAGCAATATGAACAAGAACTATATGAGGCAGACGATATAATAGGTACTATGTCTAAAAAGGCAGAAGATGCCGGATATCATGTAGATATTTATTCATCTGATAAAGATTTATTACAATTAGTATCAGAAAATGTAACAGTACATTTAAATAAAAAAGGTATGACTGAGCTTGAAGATTACACTCCAGAGACTTTCTTTGAAAGATATCAAATTAAATATAATCAATTCATTGACCTAAAGGCAATGATGGGTGATAAATCAGATAACCTACCTGGTATTCCTGGTGTAGGTGAGAAAAAGGCTGTTGCATTATTACAACAATATGAAACATTAGATAATATAATTTTACATAAAGATGAAATAAAAGGTGCTTTAGGTAAAAATATCCAAGAGAATTATGAATCTGCAAAATTATGCCAAAAGATGGCAACAATAATTCGTGATTTTGATATAAAAATTTCTTTAGATGATACTATAAGACAAGAACCTGATAAGGAAGCTTTAATCGCCTTTTATAAGGAATTAGAATTTAAATCTTTATTAAAAGAAATAGAAATAGAAGCTCCAAAGGTAATAAATGATAATAATTATAAGGTTGTATCAAATATAGAAACACTAGATGAAATATTATTACCTAATTCAGCATTAATTTTTGAAACATTTGAATATAATTATCATA